>NZ_ASSJ01000001.1 GCF_000473895.1 Rubidibacter lacunae KORDI 51-2
GCCTGGAACTGAAAACAGCCTAGGCTCCACACATCAGCTAGTTTCTAGAGCAGTGTAAGGAGCAAGCCTAACACGCGGAAGCAGAATTATATTTCTAGAAAGGGAAGAGCACCCGCTATGGACATTTTGCCACCTGCTCAATGTCCTTCAGCTTTTCTCTATAGTTGGCTCCTAGTAAATCCATCATTTCTGCCTGGGCTCTATCCCGCACCTCTTGCCGACTATTTCTCTCCGAAAAGTACAACGCAAAGGCTTCCATGCCAAGCAACTTTTCCAAGAATTTTCAGGCAGCGATGCTTTCCTGTCTTGCCTTCAGGGCATACGATATTATTTTTCTTTGATGATATGGTTGCTTGAGTGTCGAGAACATATTGTGTTGACAAGTTCACTTTACAGTGTTACTCTTGAGCAGGCTTTGCGAGAGCTGGTAGCTTGCCTATGTCTTTAGGTAATGGGATTAATGCAGCTACTTGCTTAACTGTTTTTGACAGAATGAATGGCGTTTGCTAGGTTATTAGGCTCGCCTAGGTTTTGCGAACCAAGAGTTTCATTTAGGGTTTCTCACAGCAGAGTTTCTTCTAACTTCTGCTGTGAATTCGGGTCTTTCTTTTCTTTGGTATTATTGGAGGTTGGGTAAGTGTTGAAGTCTCCGTCCGAGTTGCTTCCCGTGTTTGCAGATACCGCGAACGATGTCGCGATCGCGAGCGTATCGTCGGAAGCGCCCGCCAGTATCTTCGCGGATGACTTCGACCCAAACATCGACCCCACGCTCTGGGCGGAGATTAGCGGTGGCACAGCCAACACCCAGTTTACGGGTAGCAACGGTAACTCGCTGTTCTTTAGCGGCTCAGATCCGCGCCAGGCCATTACGAATCCGATCGAGATCGCGAACGGCGGGACAATTGAATTCGACCTAATTTTCGGTACGAGCGGCAACGGCGGGGAAAATGCGGATGACGGCGAGGATGTGGTGCTGGAATATAGTACCGACGGCGCTACTTTTAGGACCATCGCTACCTACGACACCGAAAACTTTCCTGTTTTTACGACGGTAACCGCAGCGGTTCCGGCTGCAGCACAGACCGCCGGCACGCAGTTTCGATGGCGCCAGGTCAGTAACAGTGGTGGTGGCAACGATCAGTGGGCGATCGACAACGTCTCCATTGTCCCCAACGAAGGTTTAAGCATCGATGATGCCAGCGTCATTGAGGGCGACAGCGGCACGATAACGGCGCTGTTTACCGTCACGCTGTTTGACGATCCGGGCATCCCTGTCACGGTCGATTACGCTACTGCGGACGGAAGCGCCACGATTTCCGGTGGCGACTACATCGCGACCAGCGGCACCCTGACCTTCAATGGGGCAGGCTCGCAAACAGTTGCGGTGATAGTTAACGGCGACCTAACCAGCGAAAGCAGCGAGACCTTCACGCTGGAGCTGAGTAATGCCAATCATCCGATCCTCGACGGCAGCGGCACCGTCACAATTTTCAATGACGACCTCTTAGAGGTAGACCTAGAGCTGTCGCTGCTGATTGACGTTTCGGGAAGCGTGAGCGAGGGTGAGTACGAGCTGCAGGTAGGCGGTTATGCCAACGTTTTCGACGATCCGACTATTTACACTAACTTGATTGCTGGGGGTATCGAAGGGCGCGTCGGCATAAACGTCGTGCTCTGGTCGAGCAACACCGAGCAGGTGGAGTCCGTGCCCTGGACGGTCATCGACAGCGTGGAATCGTCTCAGGCGTTTGCCAACACGATCCGCTCGACATTGCTGCCAGACTTCGGCGGCACCCGCCCCTTCAATGGCGGCACCGATCCGGGACCGGCAATCGAATTCGCGACACCGTTGTTTTTCAGCAACGATCTCGACGGACGCTTTCTTGCGATGGAAGTGTCTGGAGACGGTTCGGGGAACGCCAGCACAACTTCAGCTGCGCGCGATCGCGCCCTGGAAGCAGGCATTGACGCCATCAATGGCATCACAATTGGCAACAGTAGCTCGCTGCAGAACTTCTATAGGGATTCGTTGATTGGCGGCACCAACGCCGACGGCACACCTGCATTCATCGTCGAAGCCAATACCTTCAGCGAATTTGAGGCCGCCGCACGCCAGAAGCTCATTGCCCAATTGACGCCGCCACCGCAGATTACCATCGACGACGTGGCAATTGCCGAGGGCAACGCCGGCACCACCACGCTGACGTTTACGCTTTCGCTCAACCGCCCCAACGACCAGCTCATTAGCGTCGATTTTGCCTCTCGCGACCTAAGTGTCGGTGATATCGCAGAAGCAGGCATTGACTACTTAGCGACGAACGGCACGGTAACCTTTGCAATTGGCACCACAACGCAAACGGTGACAGTGGACCTGCTCGGCGACCTGACGCGCGAGCCAGACGAGCGCTTCGAACTAGTTCTGAGCAACTCGGTCAACGGTGACATCCTGGACGGCACGGGCATCGGCACGATTCTCAACGACGACCTGCCCGACCTCAGTTTTGTCAGCACCAGTGTCTCGCCGGACCCCGTCAGCCCCCTTGAATCGTTTACCCTCGAGTGGAGCGTCGCCAACTCGAGTCCGTTCGGAACGCTCGCGACCTGGGCCGACGCGGTGTTTTTGTCGGCCGACGCGGTGCTAGACAGCGGGGATATCCAGCTCGCCAGTCGCAACAGCACGCCGCTGGGAGCCGGAGATTCTTACACGCGCAGCGCGACGCTGGCCTTTCCCGAGCGCGCGGCGGGGACGTATTCGCTCATCTTTGTGACGGACCGTGCGGATGCCGAAGCCGAGCTCGAAGAGAGTAACAATAAAACCGTCGTTCCGCTTGAGGTTGTCGTCCCGAACTTAGAGATTACAGACGTCTCGCTGCCCGAGACAGCAGCATTTGGCAGCGCGATCGCCACTTCCTGGACGGTAACAAACACCGGCAGCGGACGCGCATCGGCCAACTGGCTCGATCGCGTGTACCTCTCAACAGACGCCACCCTCGATGCCGGCGACGTAATTTTGCAAGCCTTGGCGGCACCGCAGACCCTTGAGTCGGGAGTCAGCTATAGGCAAATCCAGTCGATTTCCTTGCCGCTGGATGCCAGCCTGGAGCCGGGTGATTATTTCGTGCTGGTCGAGACCGACGAGCGCGGCGACCAGTTCGAGACCGATGAGGATGATAACGCCATCGCTGTTCCGATCGCTCTGGAGTTTCCTCCCCTGCCCGATCTCATCGTATCGGTCATTGCCGCTCCCTTAGAAGCTATCTCAGGACAACAGATTCCTATCACTTGGACCCTAACCAACCAGGGAACTGCCGACTTCTCAGGAACCATCCAGGATCGGATTTTTCTCTCCAGCGATCGATTCTTTGGCGACGATCGATTCTATGGGAGCTTTGACTTTACCGGCACCATCGCCGTAGGTCAGTCCATTAATCGGACTCAGCTCATTAATCTACCGATTACCTTGGGTGATGACCGATTTGCCATCATCCAAACCGATGTGCTCGATGATGTCTTTGAGGGGCTAACGGGGGAAGCCAACAATCAAACCGTTGGTGACACCCTCATTGACATTGAACTTGCGCAGTTCCCCAATCTTCAAGCAGAGAATGTGCTCGCGCCCAGTATTGTCTTCTCTAGTCAGGAAACCCTAGTGGAATGGGAGGTGGTCAATGTTGGCAATGCCCCCACTAATGTCCCGCGCTGGAATGACGGAATTTGGCTCTCCCTCGATCGGGTTTTAGACGGGGGCGATTTTTTCCTGGGGAACGCTGTTAACCCAAGTTTTCTCGCGGTTGGCGACCGTTACCGCAATAGCCAAGTGGTCACGCTACCGGAAGGCTTGGACGGAAATTACTTTTTCCTGGTTCAAGCGGACAGCAATACCGCTGTCGTGGAATTTGAAGCCGAAGACGATAACTTAGCCGCCAGTGAGCTGGTGGAGGTTGAACTGACACCGCCCCCAGATTTGACTGTCAGTGTGGTCAGCTTGCCGAGTTTAGTTTTCTCTGGAACTCAAGTCGACGTCAATTGGACAGTTACCAATGTTGGCGAAGGTCGCTCCTTGGAAACCCGTTGGCGCGATCGAGTTTATCTTTCGACGGATGAGTTTCGCGGGAACGATACTCTCCTTGCCACGGTGGGGCGCAACGGTCGTTTAGAAGCGGGAGACAGCTACAGTGCGTCAGCGGCGGTAGAGCTGCCTCCAGAAATTAGCGGTGACTTTTTCATTCTTGTCGAGACCGATGCAGGCAACCAGGTATTTGAGGGCGCTTTAGAAACGAACAATATCGGGTTCGACTCGACAGAAATTTTGCTGACGCCGCCTCCGGATTTGGAAGTCACCTTTGTAACAGCGCCCGCCATTGCTACTGCCAGCCGCTCTTTCAGTGTTTCCTATGGTGTCACCAATTTTGGGGCAACGGCAACTCTGGATGCTAACTGGAGCGATGCTGTTTATCTGTCCTCTGATTCCCAACTTGACCCCAGCAGCGACCTGTTTTTGGGGTTCGTCAATCGCCAGGGGGCTCTAGACATTGGCGAATCCTACACCGCCACTGGCAACTTCACACTACCCGACGGGCTAAGCGGTGACTTTTTTGTCATCGTTCAGACCGACGACAGCGATGGCGTCTTCGAACTTGATAACGACAACAACGCCAATGGGAGTCCCAGCGTCACGACCATAACTTCCGAGCCAGCGGATCTCCTTGTGAGCCAAGTGCAAGCTCTCAGCAGCGTCGAAGCCGGCAAGAGTTTGCTGGTGGCGTGGCAAGTGCTCAATCAAGGGATTGGTGACACCGCAGTAACCGGATGGCAGGACCACATTGTCCTCTCCCTAGACGATATCTACGGCAACGCCGACGATGTCACGATCGGCACATTTGTTCGCAATAGTCTGCTTGATGTTGACGAAACTTACACTCGTAGCCAAGCCCTTGCCATTCCTTTTGAGCTGGTGGGCAACTTCAACCTGTTTGTGGAAACCGATCGCAAAAACCGGGTGTTTGAGGATCTTAACGAAGGCAATAACCTCAGCGGACCCCTGCCCGTTACGATAACCCGCCAAACCCCGGATTTACAGGTGACCAGTGTTGTGCCCCCAATCAGCGCCCTTTCCGGTCAAACCTTTAGCGTTAACTGGACGGTCCGCAACTTCGGCACGGGTCAAACCAACGCCAACTTTTGGTACGACGAAGTTTATCTGTCGACGGATGATATCTTGAGCAGCGACGACCGGCCCCTTGGTCGGGTGATTCGCTCCGGTCGTTTGGACCCTGGGGAAAGCTACACCGCCAATGGCACCTTTACCCTCCCTCTCGAGCTCGTAGGTGACTTCTTTGTTTTGGTAGAAAGCGATCGCAATAGCGTCAATTCCCGCAACAATAACCAGGTCTTTGAAGATAGCCTCGAAACTAATAATGTAGGTGCCAGTGAGCAGCTCACAACCATTGCCCCTAGCCCTGTGCCCGATTTGGTGGTCAGTGTTGTTGACGCCCCCTTAACCGCCATTAGTGGTCAAAACTTCGACTTAACCTGGACTGTAACCAATCAAGGTCAAGCGCTCAGCGACGATATCAACCGTAATGTTTTTTATCTGTCCCTGGATCAAATTTTCGATCGCAACCAGGATACCTACCTAGGCTTTGTGGAGCAGAGTGCCGGGCTCGGGGCCGGGGAAAGCCTTACCCAGACAGTATCTCTGCGTATTCCCGCCGGATTAGCTGGACCCTTCTACGTATTCGCAGAAGCCGACAACGGAAACCGTATTTTCGAGCGCGGAGGTGAAAACAATAACCGCAGCTACGACACCACCTCGGTGGACGTAATTTTGCCTCCTCCAGCAGATCTGTCTGCCACGGCTATTACCCCGCCAGCCATCGGCATTATTGGTGAGAGCAGCACCATAAGCTACACCGTCACCAATCTCAGTGCTGAATCAGTCCAAGGCCGCTGGACCGATTCTCTCTATCTCTCCGTCGATGAGACCTTCGACGCTAGCGATCGCCTATTTTCCCAGATTCCGCTCGGGGGACCGATTGGCTCAAACACCAGCTATAGTCGCTCCGCCACTGCCCCCCTACCCGGACTGGTTCCGGGGGATTATTTCGTGATTTTGCGGAGCGACATCCGTAACGAAGTGCCCGAAGCTGACGAAGCCAACAACCTGGGGGTTTCTCTGGGTCAAATCAGCGTGGATATCGAGTCCCTCCCCTTAGGGGGCAGCGACAGCGACCAATTGGTTGACGGTCAAGCCATTTACTACCGCATTGACGCCCCGGCCGGGGAGTCCATCCGCCTGAGCTTGGATAGCCTCGATGACACCGTTAGCACCGAGCTCTTTGTCCGCTTTGGGGATGTTCCGACTCGGGGGCAGTTCGACTTTGTTGGCGAACCGTTTGTCGCCGATCAAGAAATCGTTTTTCCCTCGGAAGCCGGTGGCTCTTATTACGTTTTACTCTTTGGCGACAATCTGCCCAATCCGTCTGACTATACCCTCAGCGCCGAAACCATTCCATTCTCTCTGTCCGAAACGGATCCGCTGACAGTCGGCACCAGTGGCCCCTTTACCCTAGAACTCGAGGGTGCTCGATTCGATAGTGAGACTGACTTTCGGCTGGTTACTCCCGACGGGCAGGTTATCGAGCCCATTGCTTTGGTGCGAGAAAATTCCACAAAAGCTTTTGTCACGTTTGGTTTGGAAGATGCGCCCTTGGGCATCTATGACATTCAAGCGGAAGCTGGAGATGGTGACATTGCCGAGCTGACCGATGCGCTAACGGTAATTGCCGGAGAGGGGGAGAATTTCATCGCTCGCATTGAAGGACCAGCCCGGGTTCGGCCGCGGGTCAGCTACGCCGCTAGAATTGACTATGCCAACGCTGGGGATGTGGACAGTGCCGCCGCGTTAGTCATTTTACGCAGTGAAACCGGAACTCCCCTAGGGGCCGATTTTGATGACATTGCGCCCCGCAATGGCTTGCATCTACTGGCAATTGGTGATGACGTCCGACCGGATACCCTGCGCCCCGGCGAACTAAGTTCGGTGCCGTTCTTCTACCGCGTAGACGGAGCTGCCGTCAGTATTGACACTTTTATCTACCGAGCAGACAGCACAACCGTCATTACCGAAGTGGAATGGAGAGAGATCGAAGCGGCTATCCGACCGCCAGAATTGAGCGATGCTCAATGGAATCCATTCTGGGCTGAGGTACAGCCGCGCATTGGGGAAAACTGGGGCGACTACGTTTCTGTGCTCAATGAACTGGCAATCGCCTTTGACGAGCCCAGCGATCGTCCCTTCGATGTTCGGGAATTGATTGCCAAATTCTTTGAGAGTGGAGATCTGTCAGTATTCTCCCAAAAATCAAGGGTTTCCGGGCGAATTTTCGATAGTGAAACGGGTGAACCTGTGGCGTCTCCTGGACTATTTCTTTACCAAGAAAAAGACGGAGAAGTGACAGCTCTACAGGTTTTTGCCGCAGATGCGGACGGCCGCTTTGAGCTTAATTCTTTAGAACCAGGCACTTACTTCCTCGGCGGCTACAACAGCTTTCGCCTCAGCGAGCGGGTCGACGTTCCAGAAGTAACAGGACCCCTTAGCTTCGATCCCACTGCCATCATATTTACGGTTGCTGAAGGACAGGATCTCACCGGACTGCAATTCAATCTGAATCCGCCCCAGGAATCCCAACCTTTAGAGGTCGATCCAAGTGATTTTGGACAAGAATACGAGGTTCTCATTGCTGACCTAGAGGCTAGCCTCGCAGAACTGGAGGAAGCGATCGCCACTGGGTCGGGAGCTGGAGCTCAAAGTTTTGCTGCGACCAGAACCATTGACGTTACGGCCATTGAAATTGACTCGGTAGTCAGCAGTGCTGCGGATGCCAGGGTGAGCAACAGCAACTTACCCGTTCCCCTTCCCAGTCCTAATTTGCCCGAGAGAAACCCCGGCGGCCGCCTATCCATTAAGATCCCCGAATTAGGCAGCCTTGCTCTGGGTGTTAACCGCAAAGAAGAACGGACCTGCGAAGGGGCATTCGTGAGAACCACCTATGGAGGGCTGCTCACAGTCGACAACTTTCTTGGGGTTGGCGATCTAAGCGGGGTTGGTGTTATTGCTATTCCCGTCAGAACTGATTACGACTTAGTTAAACAAGGGAATGAATGCGTCTATAGACTGACTTCTACAACCCTATCCGCTTCTGGTGGCGTTGGAGTAAAGGGGGACGCACTTGCACTGCTTGACGTAGTAGCACGATTTGCCCCTCCCGCCGTTCCAATTGTGAATTTTATTCGAAAGACTATTAAACGAATTAATGATGTTTCGAGTGTATTCGAGCTAAGTGGCGAAATCCTTGCCAAAGTGGGGATTACCGGCGCGCTCAAACTTTTCCCCGACGGCACTGCCTCCGGTCGCATTACCGCCGATGTTGGAGCCTCTGGTCGGGCATTAATTCAGTTTCCCGGCATACGGTCCGGAAATGGCTTTCTGGGCGAAACCGATCTAGTAGTATCGGTCAACTTGGACGCCAATATTCCCCTAGCCGGTCCCCAATCACTGGGGCAGACCAAAATATCCGGTACTGCCACTTTCTTTGGAATTCTTGTGGGTCAAAATGTAAATCTTACGTTTGAATTTTTCAAAAATGGGGGCGACGGTGGTGACTTTAGCGACAGGCAGCCGCTGCCAACAGGTTCGTTTTTCTATGACTTACTCTCAAATAGCCAGGGTTTATCTGGTGGTCCACCGGAAGAATGCGATTGCGACGACGATCCGCCCTATTTGCCGCCCGTTCAGACCTCCCAGGATCCGAATGACATTATTGGACCGGAGGGATTTGGCGAAGAGAATTGGATTCCGGCTGCTGATATGTTGGAATATCGTATTCGGTTTGAAAACGATCCGGAATTCGCCTCGGCACCCGCCCAAGTGGTGCGTATCACTCAGCAACTTGATACCGATCTTGACTTCCGTACCTTCCGAGTGGGGGACTTTGGCTTTGGTGACCTAATAATAGATGTCCCTGAGAACCGCGCGTTTTATCAAGAGCGTCTGGACTTAACGGCTGAACAAGGTATCTTTGTTGATGTTGTAGCTGGTATCGATATTGCTAATGGCGAGGCATTTTGGCAGTTTACCTCCATCGATCCAGCAACTGGCGATCAGCCCTTAGATCCTGCTCTGGGCTTTCTGCCGCCCAACCTTACTGCACCTGAGGGAGACGGATTTGTAGAATACACCATCCATCCACGAGCGGACATCGCAACGGGTACGATTATTGATGCCCAAGCGCGAATAGTTTTTGATATCAACGAACCCATCGACACCCCAGCGATCTTCAATACCTTGGATGCTGAAGCACCGGCCACTGCCGTTGCGACCCTGCAAGGGACAGTAAACAGTCCCGAAATTCCATTGAGGTGGTCTGGTCAGGACATTCCGGGCGGCTCCGCACTAGATAGTTTCGATGTCTTTGTTGCCGAAAATGATGGCATTTTCGAGCCATGGTTGTTGGATACCACTTTAACGGAGGGAGTCTATGTCGGCGAGCCAGGGCGGCGCTATCGTTTCTACGTTCTAGGCACTGACAACGCGGGAAATGTAGAGGCAATTCCTGCGCTCCCGGACGCAGAAACCACTGTGGTCAACGATAACCTGCCACCAGTCGTCAAGTCACCCCTCCCGGAGCAGCAGGTCATTACCGGAGAACTTTTTGTCTTCGATTTTGCAGCAGACGCATTTATCGACCCAGATCCGGGAGACATCTTGACCTATAGTGCCAGCCTTAGTGGAGGCACGCCCCTTCCTGATTGGCTCTCATTCGAAGGCGTTATTCGAACTTTTACGGGAACGCCGCCGGTAGAAGCAGTGGGCGAACTCACTGTTGAAGTGGAAGCGCAAGATGAAGACGGGGGCATTGCATCAAACACGTTTGCCTTAGTCATTGACGCCGCAGACTTAGAGCCGCCAAATAATCCGCCTGTCGCGACCGACGATACTGCGATTGCGCGGTTGAATGAAACCTTAACGTTGTCAGCGGCAGACCTACTGGCTAACGATACGGATGCAGATGCGGAGGACATTTTGACCGTAGTAAACGTGAGTAATCCTCTTAACGGTTCGGTCAGTTTGGATGCCAATGGCGACATTATCTTTACCCCAACAACAGATTTCGTAGGCACAGCCAGTTTTGACTACCAAATCAATGACGGTAGTGGAGGTACCGCGGTCGCCTCTGTGCTGATTGATGTGCAATCGCCATTTAATGAAGTTCCGGGCACCGGGGGCAATGACGTGTTGATCGGCACAACTGGCGACGATAAACTCACGGGTGCAAATGGTCGCGATACTCTCTTGGGGGGCAATGGCAATGACTTGCTTGATGGCGGTCGCGGTCGCGATACTCTCTTGGGGGGCAATGGCAATGACTTGCTTGATGGCGGTCGCGGTCGCGATACTCTCTTGGGGGGCAATGGCAATGACTTGCTTGATGGCGGTCGCGGTCGAGATGTTCTCTTAGGGGGCGATGGCGATGACTTACTCGATGGCGGTCGCGGCAGTGACTCAATCAGCGGTGGTTCAGGTCGAGATGTTTTTGTTTACAACAACGTTCGGCATGGGCTCGATCTAATCGTTGATTTCGAAGTAGGTTTCGATAAAATCGATTTAAGTGCCATCTTCGAGTCATCCAGATATGGCAGCCAGGATCCATTTGCCGACTATGTTCGCCTCAGTGCCCAAGGCAGAAGCAATACGCTCCTTGAAGTTAATCCCGTGGGCGATGCTCGAAACCGCTTCCTTCCCCTGGCGAATCTGCATGGGATATTACCTGATGCTTTAAGTACTGCGGATTTTGTTATATAGCTTTTGTCAGCACTAACAGGACACTTCTGCCTATGCGCTGGTAACATATTAGCGTTTTGGAGGCCACTCGCCTCTTTGCCAAAGAGATTGTTGCTACAATAATATTCACTAAATGAGTGTACCCGACTATTCAGGTTCGCAATGCTGTAAGAGGGTGTATTCAGAAAATTGCTCGCAAATCAATATAGGTATGACTTCAGCCAAATCGTAACAAGATTCCCAAAGATACAATGGATATTGATTGGTTCGCGCTTGTTGCTTTGTTGGCTATGGCTATATTAGTCGGCATTTTTTACTTGCCGGATGCTAGCGTATTCATTTCATCAACTCAGTTTCGAATTCGGTTCCGTCCTTTGGTTAATTGGGCATTTGCCTGGTTTTTTTTATGGTTAAGCGGTTTGTCTATCACCGTGGCATTGTTCAGTGTTTCCGACATAGGAATTTTTTGTCAGCGTTCAATTGGAACGGAAACTGTAGATTGTGAAATCAGGGAGCTAGATTGGTGGGGAAAAGAGTTGGTTGACCTTCACCTTGGCGATTTACGGCAGGCCAATTTTGAACCTGTGCTATTTTCCAATGAATCCAACTCACTTTCATCTAGTGAATCTCCCTCTTCTTTTGAGCAAGATGAGAGCGTGCGCTTAGTGCTGCGTGGCATAAACACTGCTTACGAGTTTCAGGACAATTTGCGGAAAAGCGATCTGGCATCGCCATCGATCAGCTATGACTACCAAGTGCTCTATATTCAGCAACGTTTGACTCAGTTTCTAAATGGAAGGGAGCAACAGATTTCGTTGAGTGTTGATTGCCGTGAGATTCTATACAGCTGTTTTGGACTGGGAGGATTTTTCCTAATAATTATGCTCATATTTCTCATCAGTTCGCCGTTCATTGAGCTAAATTTGGACCAGACGAGCCAAACCTATGAGCTAGTCCGTCGGCGAGCAAGAGGACTTTTGGGAAAAACTTGGCAAGGTACCCTTAGCGAAATTGACAAGGCAGATCTTGAAACTACTCAAGGTGAAACCTCTACATTGTCTCGTGTGATTTTACGGCTAAAATCAGGTGAACTCATACCAGTAACATATAATTATAGTAATATTTCCTCAGAATACAAACTCTACTGGATAAAGCAAATTAATATCTATCTGAAGAATGCTGCCTCAAATGGATAGCTTCTACAACAGCTCTATTTCTATTGATGAAAACTATCAACAAGCTTTAGCTGCTTATGAACACCAGCAATTTCATGCAGCAGTGGAGATTTGTAGTCTGATACTTACCCAAGCTCCATATCATCTTGATGCACTTCAGATTAAAGCAGCAGCCCAATTGGAATCAGGGGATTTTCGGGCAGGGATCGCTACGTTTGAACGAGCTTTAAGCATAGCTCCAAAAAATATCGAAATTCACTGTAATCGAGCCACAGCTCTACTGACTATTGGGGAGACACTAGCCGCTCAGGAAGCATTGGACCAAGCGATCGCCCAACGGCCAACCCAATCTCGCCCTTACTTTATGCGAGGTCTGATTTTGCTGGCACAGTCGGCGATTCCAGAAGCGATCGCGGACTTCGATCGAGCTTTGGAATTTGCACCTGAAAATCTTGGCGAAGTCTACAAAAGTCGAGGACTTGCTCGGACTTTGCAGGAGGATTGGTCAGAGGCAGTTAACGATTGTGACCAAGCTCTAAAATTAAATGAACTCGATCCAGAACTGCTGAATATTCGTGGCTTAGCACATTGGCGCTTAGGTCACGAAAACGCAGCTTTAAAAGACTTTTCCGACGCGATCGCCTTAGCACCTAGCCACATCGAACCGTGGCTAAACCGGGCCCAACTATACTGGCAGCAGCGTCAGCTTACAGAGGCGCAGCAAGATTTAGCCCAGGCGCACCTCCTCGCCCCGGAACGGGAAGATATCCAGCTAAAACAGTGGCAGCTAGCGGTTGCCAATAAAGAGGCTTCAGCTATTCTGAGCCAGGTTGAATCCCTGCTCAAAGATAAAACCTCTTCAGAGCATGCCAACGTCCGAGCTTGGTTAGCCGCCCAGCCCGAAACACCTGAAGGAAGTTGGATTCGAGGCAGCCTGGAAACAGTGCTAAGTAATTGGCCCAGCGCGCTTTCTCATTGGAATCAGCTGATCGCAATTCAGCCCGAAGCTTTTGGAGCCTATGCGCTGCGAGGATTGGTCAAATGTAAACTCGGGGACTATAGCGGCGCCGTTTCAGACCTCACTAGTTTTCTTACTCAGTGCCAGCCAACTGCCGTAGCGCTGAAATGCCGAGGGGAAGCCCATTATCTAATGGGAAACCAAGCGCAAGCATTGAGCGATTTTAGCGCCGCCTCATCCCTGAATTCTGAGGATCCCGATCTATATAGATATCGAGCCAGAATTTTTGCAGAGCAAACAATCTGGTCCCGAGCTCTCGCCGAAATCAACCAGGCTCTAGCTCTACAGCCTCAAAATCTCGAAGCGATTAATTTACGGGGATTAATTTGGCTGCGTCTCGAACAGCCCCAGCGAGCTTTAGCTGACCTAGATCTGCACATAACCCTCTCGCCAGAAGATGCGATCGCTTGGGGAAACCGGGGTTCCTTGCGCGCGCAACTCGATGACCTGGAGGGCGCATTAGCTGATTTTGGGCGCTCACTACAGCTCCAACCAGAGGCGAGTGGAGGGTGGCAAGAGCGAGGACGAGTGCTCATGCGCTTGGGGCGTTTCGCTGAGGCACTGAGCGATTTTCAGCAGGCCGTGCAACTCCAGCCGGAAAGTGCCGCAGCCCTAAATAACCGGGGCGTTGCTTATCGAAATCTTGGTGAGCTGGAGGCCGCCCGACAGGATTTCGCAGCGGCAAGCCAGCTTCAGCCGGAGAATGTCGCTTTCGCTGAAAACCAAGCCGAACTGCTGGTGGCTATGGGGCAACCGGAGCAAGCGCTTCGCACCCTAAATCGATTACTCAAGGATTGCCCTCATGCCGTCTCCAGCCAGAAGCTTCGCGCGGACATCTATCTGCAAACTCAACGATTCGATCAGGCCGTTGCAGATTACAGCGCTGTGCTCTCCGGCGATCCTCAAAATCCAGAACTTTACTACCGTCGAAGCATTGCCTATAGCTACCTCAATAAGACTAAAGCCGCGATCGCAGACGCTAGTCAAGGGTTAATGATTGCGCCAGAAGCCTTCCAGCTCCTAATTTTGCGAGGCAAACTCTATCTTAATGCCGAAAATTATCGGGCTGCCCTTCAGGATTTTAGTCAGGCGATAAAACAAGACCCGAGCGCTGATATTTATTACTATCGAGGTGTTTGTAATCACTATCTGAGTCAATTTGACCAAGCCGTTGCCGACTACAGCGAGGCTATTCGATGCAATCCTGAGTTTAGTGCTGCTTACCAAGATCGGGGGCATAGCTACGCCGCTCTTCAAAACTCACAAGCCAAGCAGGATTGGCAACAAGCTCTAGCTCTTTACAACAGCCAAGGAAACCGCCAAAAAGCAGCTGAGATCGAACAACTTCTTAAAGAGAATCTTCTATAGTCCAAAAAAGATTTAAGTCAAAGTCCTCTCCAGTTCTTCGAGAAGAAAGGGGACGATGCTCTTATCCCTATAGCCACCACCCCGACCCTGACAAAGCCAGGGTTGTGATTTTTCTTTCGAAAGACGCCATGTCAGCTTGCAAGTTGTCAGCGATCGCGCTCAACTCGAGACGTTCGAGATGGGATGCAAGCTACTCAAAATTTCATCACTGCCTCCAACTCTCCCATCATCAAGCTCATCTACCAAGCAGTAAAATGCCTGGGATCAAAAGAAAGGGGACCTCGAGACATTTCCGAATTGTGTACTACTGGCGGCTGAAATGTACGTGCAGACTTGTCAGCCTTTTGTCTTGAGCGAACAAATCGCCAACCCACCTAACAACAAGCCGGCAAAGCCTTGCTGATGCTTAAAAGTATCGACATGACTCTCCACACCGCCAAGAATATCGTCACCAAACTTGTCAAGCTGATTCCGGCGATCTCCCTCACCTCACTTTATGAATTTAAGCTACGTTGCAACCGATCTTGCCCGGCTGGAAATGTCAAATTACCGCCAGAGAGAAAGTTTGTTGAGAATGGAGAGGGGAACAGCACAGAAAACTGGAAATTCTCACTTTTCAATTTAGTACTGGTACTAAATCCTGGCGATCGCTCATGACGAAGAAGCACTCCAAGCTTATACTTTAAGCCTTTCAGCAATCTTGATTAGATTATGTTCGGATTTGTTAAATCTCCTTTCCTGATTCATCAGAATACTCTATAAACAGCGAATTTCCAGTTGCTTGGAACTGGGCAAACATTTTATCGACTAACGCAACCCCAATTCCTCTGTCGCTGACCATCGGTGAAACGTAGCTGCCATTCGACAAGACTATCTCGTCTAACCAGAGAAGCGATCGCCCTGACCCAGATTTGTATGCCCCTCATAAAGCGGGCGATCGCTATGACACTTCTTTCACTTCATACAGGCACCCGCGCTCGTCTTCATAAGTTCCATCTTCTCGCCTGGTTAGAGATAGCACTTCTTTAATCGAATGGTGAGTTCCCTTTGCTAATTTCCAAAGAATCGGGATGACCAATGTTTCTAGGGTGACCAGTATTGCCAACACGATGATGAGTTTGAAAATACCTTCATTGTCAGCCTCACTGAGAATCTGGCCCGCGACGATAGTCGCAAGGATGAAAATGTTTGCTGCCGTTGCATGCTGAAGCCAAGAGTGAGCTGGCCGCAGGCGTATTGCCAGCAAAGCTAGTGCGTGCGCGTAAGCGATCGCATAGATAGAAAGGATGCTAGCGGTCTTCCAGTATCCTTCCGAGGATATATCTACCCAAGTGGCAAGGATATGCATTGCTGCAGAGAATCCTGCCAGAACAATACCAGATACGCCGGCAAAGGAGCTTCTAACCCTTGTGGAGTAGGCACCACAACACAGAGAACAGATGCTAGCAACGGCGATAATAGATGTGGTGATTAAGACTTTGAATTTAAACCAATTAAAGCCTCCGGTCAGCACGATGAAAATTGCAAGCAGGGCGCTGACTGATAGAAAGACAATAAATGAATAAAGCGACCCTTTGCGAAGGCGCTCGATCGCCTTGGAATCCTGCATCACTGCTCTCCGTCAAGAAAATAGGTGGACAACCACTGACACAAGCAATCCTATCCATCCTTGTGACAAAGATGCTTTCCTGTGGGACGCTATGCAACCCGTACCATGCGTGCCCAAGCCAATGGCAGGTAGCACCGAGTAATGGTCTCCTACAGGCTCATGATCTGCTTGTCCTAGGACACGTCGATTTCGACGAAGGTGTGGTTGCATTGAACACACTTGAAGCGCTGGATACCGTGGCTGATGCGTCCGTGTTTGTGAGATTTGGGAGGGTCGCAAAAGGGGCAGTGCATGTCAGCGAGTTCGATCGGTGTCTCTTCCTCGATCGATCCCATACTTCTTTGGTTCACTACCCCATCGACCGATCGCCACCCGCTCGGCTCACTTGTGCGCTATGTCCATATCAGCCTTGCTCCACCAACAAACCGACTGGTGCCATTAGATCCCTTAATCGGAGCGGAGTTTCGACCGAAGTTATCCGGAGGTGAAATCTTATTGAGACTAGCCCCAAATCTGGGTACCGCAAGGCTCGCGCTCGATGCATCCCCCCCGATATTTGCCGCAAACTTACGCTACCGACGCGCACCACAACTCATAAATCCATCTCGCGATTGTACCGGCAGATACAGTCAGGAGGATTTAATATCTGTAGGCTATCGTGAAGCTTTGTGAAGGCCATGCACTTCAGGGCTAAGAGTCTGCATTCCCTCTTATCTAGTTGTACAAATTCGCTCAGATCCCAACCATCTAGGCCATAAGGAGTCTATCTTGACCACCATCGGATCTACACGCGCGGTCGTCGCAACGCATGAGCAACTCATCGCTGCCTTCTTCCAGGCATCTGCTGGCAAGTGGCACTCCGAGCGTCGTTATTACACCTTGCCCCAGGGCAAAACCAAAGAAGTGTGCAGCCGCCTAGAAATCGAACTCCTCGATCGCGGTTGTGAGGAGTTGCACCACCTAGAGGCCTTACATCAGCTTGATGCTGACGCGCTGGTCTGTGGCACGCGGGTGAGCTGGTGCAGTATAGATGCTGAAACCGGTCGGCTGCAATCGGAAGATTCGACGCTATTTGGCGCGCTCGGGAACCAGCTTTATCGCGATCGCGGCTTTGCGATCGACCAGCCGGTAGCCGCGCAGTTCCACTTCATCAACCCTCAGACTTTGTGCCTGCGAACCGAATATAAAGGCTCAAGCTTTGAGGAAGAGTTGAAGCTGATCGGCGATCGCTACCGTACCCGTCAAACGATCGTCGCGCGGGCGGGGGAGCAGAAGCTCATCGGACAATACCTCGAGACGCGCCTGTAACTCGCCCGTATCACCGGCAAGACGAGCGAGTCCGCAATCGCGTCCGGGCTGCTAGAGTAGCGAGTAAATCCCCTTACCGTACTGCTCATGTTCCGACGTCGTCGAACGCGATCGCTCGTCCTACCGGCACTCCTCACCTGTAGCTTGGTGCTACTATCGCCGTCGATCCGTGCCGAGTCGCCTGCCTCCGCTCCCGATTCGCTTCAGCAGCTCTTGATTGACATGGAGCGCGCGGCCAGCAGCCAAGATTTACAGTCGGTGATGGAGCACTACAGTCCGGACTTTACCAACAGCGACGGCCTCGACTTTACCTCGCTATCCTTGGGGCTGACCCAGTTGTGGGAAGAATACGACAGCATTGACTACACGATCGAGCTGCAGTCTTGGGACAGAAACGGTACCGACCTCATCGCCGAAACCCTCACGCGCGTTACAGGCGTGCGCCGAGTTGGGGCTAGAGACATTCGTCTGAGCGCTGAAATCGTGTCTCGCCAGCGCCTTAGCGGCGATCGCATCGTCGAGCAAGAAATCCTGTCCGAGCGCTCGCAAATCCTCACGGGCGCAAATCCCCCGCAGGTGAGCGTGAAGTTGCCCGATGCCGTCGCAACAGGCGAGATGTTTGACTTCGACGTTGTCGTTGACGAACCATTGGGCGACGACGTCCTACTGGGAGCGGTTTTGGAAGAGCGCGTCACAAATCTCACCCAGCTGTCGGATAGCGCATTGGACATCGACGTTTTGCCAGCGGGTGGCATCTTCCAAATCGGCACTGCTCCCGACGAACCCGGTGACGAATGGCTCTCGGCCGTGTTGATTCGCTCCGATGGCATCACCGTCGTAACGCAGCGCTTGCGGATTGAGGCGGGCGAGCCGAGTGCCGAGGCCGCACCTTAGCAACTCGGTTGCCGATCGCGCTCTCTAGTCCGCGCCCCGATAAGGTCAACGGTCCTGCGTTCCGAACGATTGCGTTTCTCAAGCCCATGGTCGATCTCGACGGTTCGATCGCGTTAGTGACCGGTGCCAGCAGCGGTATCGGTACGGCCTGTGCCCGCAGTTTTGCCCGTGCGGGCGCGCGGCTGGTTCTCTTGGCTCGCAGTGGCGATCGCCTGCGCGAACTGCAGGCCGAGCTGGCCGATGACAGCGGTGGTGCGTGTTACGTCCTCCCGTGCGACGTCCGCGATCGCGCAGCCGTTACCGCCGCGGTAGCGTCGCTGCCACCATCGTGGTCGGACATCGACGTGCTGGTCAATAATGCCGGGCTCAGTCGCGGTTTTGACCGATTTCCCGACTGCAGCATCGAGGATTGGGAAGAGATGATCGACACCAACCTCAAGGGGTTGCTATACGTTACCCGCGCGCTCGTGCCGGGTATGGTCGCGCGCGATCGCGGCCACATCATCAACATCGGCTCGATTGCCGGGCACCAAACTTATCCACGCGGCAACGTCTACTGCGCCACCAAAGCTGCTGTGCGCGCGCTCTCCGAAGGATTGAAGCTAGACCTGCTCGGGACGGCCGTCCGCGTCAGCTCGGTCGATCCCGGTCTGGTGGAAACAAACTTCAGCAACGTACGTTTCCACGGCGATCGCGTACAAGCCGCCAAAACCTATGCGGGCATGACACCGCTGACGCCGGAAGATATCGCCGAGGTGGTTGCGTTTTGCGCGTCGCGCCCGCCCCACGTCAACATCAGCGAAGTCCTTGTCATCCCCACCGATCAATCCAGTTCGACACTGGTCCACCGCCGACTGCCGGACGAGCGCGCGTAGGGCGTTGGCTCCCTCGGCACGTTGGATACGGGTTGGTGCCGCCGGCGATCTCGCCGGTCCCTCAATGCGGAATGAAGTCGGTGCACTGGGAGTGCGTGTTATTCTAGAATCGATCCGGACTCGCGCGATCGTGACGCCCGAACCTTGTCAGGACCGGAAGGTAGCAGCAATAAGGGATGCTCGCGATAGGCGCGAACTCCGGGTCGCTTGCAGTCCGCACCACCTCGCGGCGGACTGGCTGGTAGCAGTAGCAGTATTAAACGAGTATCGATTCGGGCGCGATCGCACATCATGGGTCAGAACCGATTTGGCGACTTCGTGCAGAAAGCCTTCTACCTCGGGGTTGGCATTGCCGACTTCGCTCAGGAGAAAGCTTCTGAAACCTTGCAGGATTTGCGAGGGCGCGGGCAGCAGCTTGCCGACGAGATGGTCCGACGGGGCGAGATGAGTTCCGAGGAGGCTCGCCGATTCGTCGACGATCTCGTGCGCGAAGCTCAACAACGTCAACCGGGGAAGTCAACGGATGCGGCTGCGGACAAACCGACCGGTCGTCCCGAACCCCGCCAGATCGAGATCGAGATTCTAGAGGACGAGGAGCTGCCGGCATCGGCGGTCGGCGACTCCAGCAATACTGCGGGGGGCGAGAATCTTGCCGCGGACGACGAGGATTCCGAGCGGCTCGACTCCCTGCGCCAGCAAGTGGACGCGCTGCGCGAGGAACTGCGCCGCCTGCAGCAATAACGCGCGCGATTGCGGTTTGGGACGGGCGGGTCCCGAGCGGGCGATGGTGGAACGGCGGAATGGACGGAAGTATTGCTGGAGGTTGACTCGTGCCCGAGCCGGATGATTGGTCGCGCGATGTCTGGGAATTCTGCGAACTAACGGCAACCGAACTCGAACGGTTTTTTCAGTCGGCCTCAGAGGCGATCGCGGCGATCGCCTCTGAGGCCGAGGCGGCATTGGTTGCCGACTGGACGCAAACCTGGGAGGAGTTCTGGGACGCGCTGGGTGTTGACGAGCAACCCTACGAGCCGGATGTCTTGCTGTTTGCCGAAGAGCGTTGGGAGCCGATGGCAACATCGGTTGTAGCCGGAGCCGACTGGAACCCCGCCTGTGTGGGCTGCCGCCACTATCACGGTTATGTTTACGGGGAAAATTTTTTGGTGTGCGCGATGCATCCCTACGGTTCGGAGGACGACACGTGTCCCGACTGGGAAGGCAAACCCCCACCGCTGCCGCCACGCTATCGGTTTTGATCGGCCGCTGCACTCGGATTGCTATTAGATACGGAGGTCTCCCTTGTGACTCAAACGCCACCCCCTGCCTCAGCTTCAGCAAACCCACCGACCGAGGTGAAGTACGGCGAACGCGCGATCGCTGAAGGCGAACTGTTGACCTTCCCCAATCCGCGTCCCGGTCGCCGCTACACGATCGACATTTCGCTGCCGGAGTTTACTTGTAAATGCCCGTTTTCCGGCTATCCCGACTTCGCAACAATTTATCTGTCGTACGTGCCTGACGAGCGCGTTGTGGAGCTGAAGGCGATCAAGCTTTACATCAATGGCTATCGCGATCGCCACATCTCCCATGAGGAATCGGTCAATCAGATTCTCGATGATTTGGTGGCCGCGTGCGATCCGCTGGAGATGACGGTCGAGGGGGATTTTTCGCCGCGCGGAAACGTGCATACGGTCGTGAAGGTGCGGCACGTGAAGCCGCTGTCGGATGGGACGGGCATGTAGATCGAGCGGAGACGAGATGGCGGAACGACTGGAGTTGGCAACATTTGGGGCGGGTTGTTTCTGGGGCGTGGAGGCTGCGTTCCAGCGCGTGCCAGGCGTGCGCTCGACGTCGGTGGGTTACATGGGCGGGCATTTCCCCAACCCGAGCTATTTCGACGTGCTGGCGCGCATCACCGGCCATGCCGAAGTAGCGCAGGTGGAATTCGACCCGAATGCCATTAGCTACAATCAACTCCTAAATGTTTTCTGGTCGATTCACGATCCGACGCAAGTCGATCGCCAGGGTCCCGATCGCGGCGAGCAGTATCGGTCGGCAATCTTCTACCACTTACCGGAGCAGGAAGCCGCTGCACGTCGATCGCGTCTTGCCCTGGAGCAGTCGGGCAAGTACGACAAACCGATCGCCACGCAAATCGTGCCGGCAAGCGAGTACTACCGCGCCGACGACAGCCACCAACAATATTTTGAGAAACGCGCGCGCGCTCGATGCGATCGCCAGACCGGGTCGCGATCGCAGTCCGAGCGGGCGGTGTCGTCCTAGCTGGCAATGCTCGACAGTTATCTGCTCGCGCCGATCGCGTCATCTGCCCTGCAGCTTTGGGTCCGCTCGCAGCTCGATCGCGTGACAGCGCTGGAGGTGGAAGTAGTAGGAGGCGATCGCGCGTTACTGCACGGACAGGTAGAGCGGGTGGTGTTGCGTGCGACTAAGGCTGTTTATCGCGGCTTGCAGCTGGGGAAAGCAGATTTTGCCGCCGATCGCGTGCGGCTGGAACCCTCACTGTTCGGTCGGTGGATGCAGCCAACAGCACCGGTGACAATTGTAGGAGAGGTGAGGCTGCACTCCGAAGATTTACGAGCGTCGCTAGCGTCGCTGCTCCTATCGCGCGCGCTGACCGAAATATGTGCGACAGCATTACAGGTTGATGGCGTCTGCTGGACGTGGGTTGCCTGCGATCGCGCCGGACTGAGGCTGTGGGGCGATCGCGCGGGCGAGCCAGTTGCGATACAAGCGGGGTTGCACGCGATCGCACCGCAAGTAATTTGGTTGTCGCCGCTGGCGGTTACCGTGGGACAATCGCGTCGGGTCCTTCCGGAAGGCTATCGCCTGACCCTCGGCTCGGAAATCGCGCTGGAAACCCTGCAACTCGAAGCTGAGGGCATGCGCATCAGCGGGTGCGTGTGGATCGTACCGGAACGGTGATGCTCGAACGCAAGGCACATACATCGCCGGCACGTAATTATCTTTCTGGAAATTTAAACGCACCCCCGATCTCCTACATCGCCGACCGTATCGATCGAGTGTTTTGAGGTTATTCAGACTGATTGGCAAAACCTGCTTCAGGTTGGGTGGCGTAGTCTTCTAGAGAAACCTCGGTATCGACCCACGTCCGCAGCAATTCGTAGCCCATAGACAAAACTACCGGTCCGACGAAAAGACCGATGATGCCGTGAGCCAAGGTGCCGCCGAACACGCCGATGAAAACAACCAGCATCGGTACTGGCAGTCCGCGGGACAGGAGGATCGGCTTAAGGAAATTATCCGATAGCCCGGCTGCCACCATCCAAACCGTGAAAATCCCAGCCTTTATTCCTCCTATCGTGGTCCAGGCATAGGCAATTGTGCCCAACACCACAATCCCCGGACCGACTTGCACGACACTCAAAACCAAACAGATTGGAATGAGGATACCGGCGAGGGGAATCCCGGCTAGAACGAGACTGATCCCGATCAAGAGGGTTTGGAAAACGGCAATACCGACCACTCCTCGGGTTACATTGCGAATTGTCGCCACTGCCAGCGCCAGGAAACCATCACCTTGGATGGGGTTCAGTCGGAGAACGAAGCGACGGATGCCCCTCGCGATCGCGTCTGCATTGAGCATCAAAAGCCCAGAAATAATGGTGGCGAGCAAAAACTGCAAAATACCAAGACTGGTCGTGCCAGCCAATGCCAGTAGGCTGCCGGCAAGTTTTTGTAGTTGCGGGCTATACTCCTCAATCACGCTCTTGAGGTTGACGGATGCGTCTTGCCAGATCTCTGCAGCGGGTTCTCCGATAACCGGCCAAGTCGCGATGCTGGGGGAAGGCGGCGGAATTTGGAGGTTACCGCTTTCGAGATTGGAAGCAAAGGATTGAATGCTGTCAACGGCCCCACCCGCCATAAAACTGACGGGACCGAGAACGATTGCAACACCCATGAGCGTGATCGACATTGCTGCTAGTTTCCGCCTACCTCCAAAGCGATCGCTCAACCACAAGAACAGCGGGTAAAGCACCACCGCGATAATCGACGCCCAGATTGCGAGGGCAATGAAGGGGCGCAACAAAATAAAACACCAAGTTGAAAACAAGGCCAGGGCTGCATAACGAATGATGGGATCGACCACGATCGCCTCCACGGATTGGACACAGTGGGAATTTAGAGACTGGAATCTTTTAAAACAAGAGGCATAAAATCGAGCTATCTGGAACCGATTCAAGCATATGCAACCGCCATCTTTGCAATGGGTTCGGGAAATCTTTAGCTTCTGGAGGGTATCTAGAAAGAATGGATCGAGCGGCCAGCCGAATCAACATCAATTGCACTATCGTCGTCCCTGCCTTACTGACGATCGTGTCGCCCCCACGATCGCGTCGCAGACTTGGCTGTGAAGGTCGTACCAATTGGTTTTGGGCAGTGGGATGGAGACAGTGGAGGAGCGCCCGTCCTATGCGGCCTAACCAGAACGGCGGTTGCTATCCTTGCGACTGCAATGCTGGCAAGAACGGTAGATCGATGCATTTCTTAATCTCAAACCGCTATAGAATATCGAATGAAAATTAGTGCCTACCGTTTGTACTTACCAAGAACTATCCATCGCGCGATCGCTATCTTAATTGCGAGTATTGCTTAAGGGCACCTCGATTGATTCGCTCAAGGCTGAAAGTCTGCAGGGTAGAACGTGCATTTCAGCTGCCAATAGACTTAAACCTCGAAATTTATAGAGATGCCCTTAAGTTGAACTGACTCGCCAACGCGATTTAATAACAGCTAGACGAACAGTCAAATGAAACTCTCGACTCCCATTTCGCGCCACTGGTGCAACGATTGTTCGCAAAATCATTTTATGCTGACTAAAAGTAAATAGTGTTTGCCATGCACCGTCTTATTGCCTTCGTGTTTTTGGTAGTAGTTTCCCTCATCGATCGCCCGGTTTTGGGAATGGATGGTCCCCCCAACGCCGACGCCGAGACTGGGACGGGTTCGCTGGTCTGGGTAGCAAAGTCGTACTCCGTCGGCGAGCAGTGTCGCCGATACGAGGAGCCCCCGACGCCGGAAACTGAACTGAAGTTGGTGGGCGTGGAGGTTTATGCGGAAGTAATCGAGCGGAAGATAGCCTGCTTGGCCTGTGGTTGCCCGTCTTATGTTGCCGTTCACTACGCCGAGATCCGGGAGTCAGACTTAGAGCTGTCTGTAGAAAGCGGGTTCGAGCGATCGGACCCTCCCAATCGCGATTGAGGGGGCAGCGATCGCAAGCCAGTCGCAATCGAGGTTTGCCGATAGTTGTTGATTGAGGGACTCGTCTTGGTGCAGTTGTGGCCCCGAAGTTGTTACTGAGGTCGACTTCGTTGCTCGTCGTTCTCAGGTTGGCGAAGTTTGCACGGACGTCAGGCAACTCAACCCACAGCGTCCGCAAGCGTTGTGACCGGGGCGCGACAGAAAAACTCGCGGCGAAACTGAGCTTCTGCTATGGCTTCTAATGCCTGCGAGATCGCCGCTTCAGCATCGTCGCACGGCTGCAACTGCCCGGACACGGCAACCGCATCAGCGGTTTGCTCGACGGTCAACCCCAGGGACTCCAGGGCATGCAACCCCACATCTAACGCGCGATCGCCGAGGTCGAGTTTGGTCCGTAATTGCTCGCGGCGCGCGACGGTGCCCGTGCGGCAGAGGAACTTGGCGATACCGACCAGTTGCTCCCACGTTGCTTGCGGCGATCGCGTCTCCGGTGCCGAATAGGCCAACGCCAGCTTGCGATCGTGCGTCCGCGCGCGACGGGCGTTAGTGCTGAGGTCGCGCCAGTCGTATGGACAGTCGTGCAGAACGACCGCTTCGTCGGTGGTGCGCTCGCAGTCCTCGGAGCGATCGCGCCAGTCGAGCAACCAACTGTGACGATCGTGTCGGACGCCGAGGCCGTCGGAACGCGGTCGAACGGCTAACAGACGGACTTCATAGCGGCGCGAGTAGGAATTGTAGTCGAGTTCGACGATCGCGTCGTGGCGCTCGGCAGTCGGCAGTTCGTCGACTGCGTGTCCCCACCAAATGCCGGGAAATCCCCTGTCGGTCGAGCCATCGTGCAACTCGAACGTGGTGCGCGGGTAGCGCGTTTTGCCACCCTTAAGGTCGCGATAATTGGTCCGCCACAGCGCCTCGAACCAACAAGCGCGCACGAGCAGTTTCGGCGCGGGGTTGCCCATACCGCACGGTTCGAGCCAGCGCAGTTCTCGGAACAGGTCTTTCCCGAGCTCGGCAACGGTAACGGCGAGGTCGGCCGTCACGGTGGGGGCTGTCGGCGTCGCGCCCAAACGCTGCCGTAACTGCTGTTGTAGTCCGTCGCGGAACAGCGGCACGTTCTCGGCGAGTAAGCTCATGCCCGCTGCGTAGGGATGCCCGCCAAAACTACGGAGCAGTGGTGCTTGCGAGGTAACTAGTTCGTACAAGTCGATGTTGTTGACCGAGCGCGCCGATCCCCGCGCGATCGCCGGATCGGCCGTCTCGTCGACGTTCAACAAAATCGTTGGGCGGCCGTATTCTTGCGCGATTTGACCGGCCACCAACCCGAGGATGCCACCGTGCCACTGCGGGTCGGCCAGCACGATCGCGTCTGCGGTCGAGAGATCCACCCGTGCGAGTTGTGCCTTCACGGCTTTGACCAAGTCGGTCTGCAGGTCGCGACGGCGGCCGTTAGCGAGTTCGGCAGCCGTTGCCAGCTCGCGACAGTGTTGCGGATCGCGACCGGTCAGCAGTTCGATACAGAAGCTGGCGTCACCGTGGATGCGGCTGACAGCATTGATGCGCGGTCCGATGCCGAAGGAAATGTCCGTGGCGCGATCGCCCACGCGCTGGCACAAACCGAGTAAGTGAGCGACGCCCGGTCGATCGTGGGTCTTGGCTTGAGTTTTGAGGCGATCGATGCCGCGCTGCGCCAGGTAGCGGCAGTCGCCTTTGAGTTCCACGAGGTCGGCAATCAAACCGATCGCGACCAAATCGAGCAGGTGCTCCAGCGGCCGTTGCGGTACGTCGGGCAGGCGTTCGTAGAGTGCTTCGACAAGTTTGTAGGCAACGGCGACACCGGAGAGGTGATGCAGAGGATGGTCGGACGGCAGGTAGCGGGGATTGACGATCGCCACAACATCCGTACGGGCAGCGGGCAGTGCGTGGTGGTCGGTAACGATAATGTCGATGCCGAGGGCGCGCGCGTGGTCGATCTCGGCGAGGTTGGTGCTGCCGGTGTCGCAGGTGACGACGAGAGTGACCCCCGCTGCCGCCAGGCGATCGAGACCGGCGGAGTTAAGGCCGTGGGATTCACGCAGGCGATCGGGCACGAGGTAACTGAGGCGATCGCGCGGTGCGAAGAATTCCCCCAGCCCGTCCCACAATACGCTCGTGGCAGTAATGCCGTCGGCATCGAAGTCACCCCAAATCGCCACGCGCTCGTCGTCGTCGCGAGCCTGCTGCAAGCGCGCGATCGCCCATTCCATCTCGTTGCCGAAGGCAAACGGACTCGTCGGGACGTAACAGTCCGGGTCGAGGAAGCCAGACAAGTTGTCAAGATCGCGGATGCCCCGCTGCCAGAGGAGAGCGGCGAGATAGCGTCCGTCAGGAGCATAACCCCGCACCGCATCCCGGAACCACTCGGGGACGGCATCCGCAGCAAGAATTTCCCAGTCGTCTTGCATGTTGTTAGCGGTAAATCGTGCTAGCGCTTGGCAGTACACCTGTCCCTATCTTCTCGCAGGGCACTGCCGAGTCGCCAGCCCGAAACGCGATCGCGTCCACTTCACACTGACGTGCGACCCAGCAGGACGGGACAGTTGGCGTGAACGCGCACGTAATCAGAGAGCGAGCCACCGAGCAAGCGATCCAAATCCGGCAGGCTCTTGGCAACTGTCGGTCGGCGATCGGGCGAGCCGAGGATCAGCAAATCGACGTTCTTGTCCCCGGCAAGCTGGCAAATTGTCGGACCTGCCTGACCGCCCGTCACGAGGCAGCTCGGCTCGATGCCGAATTGCTTGGCGCGCGCGATCGCGGCTTTCAACTCCGGCGCGGCATCGCCTCGCACGTGGGTTTGCACGCCCTCTGACGGATCGAGCGCTTTGTCTACGTAGGTTAAAAAGAGCTGCCCCCCCGAGATTTCGCGGACCAAAAACAACGCCAACTCCAGGCAATAACTAGCCGCCTTCGATTTGTCCACTGCGACCATCAGGCGCTTGAGCTTCTTGACGTAGATGTCATCTTTCACTAGTAGCATCGGCCGGCTGGTGAGTTGGAAGACATACTGGCTGACTGAATTCTCCAGGATCGACTCCAAGCGCTTGAGTCCGCGCGAGCCCATCACGATCAAATCGGCATCGAGTTCGTCGGCAACTTGCAGCACCGTATCCTTCGGTTCGCCCTGCCGCAGAATCGTGGTCACGCGCTGGGGATCGAGCTTCAGGCGCTGGAGGGCGCCGGCCAAGACCTTAGCCCCGTCTTCCCACTTCTCGGTCATGCCCTGAGCGCTCGCCTGCGGGGGTACAACGTGGAGTAACGAGAGCGTCGCTCGCTGCAGCGATGGCAGATCCAGCAGGTACTCCAACATCTCTTCGGTGTGACCCGTCCCCGAGTCGGCCAGGAGAATTCTTTTCAGCATCTCGATGCGTCCTTTAATCGATGCGTCTTTTAACAAAGCGGTTGCAGTTCGGCGCGGGCACCCTGTGGCTTCGCTCGCGACTGCCCGCAGTCTCGGCTAAGGCGGGCGAACAATACGTTCTAACGATCTGTTGGGAAACCAATCGCAAAACAGCTGCGACCCGATCGAGCCCGGTTCGATCTGCGATCGCGCGCGGGCGGCCAAATTGCCTCTGAATAAAGCATAGGCAGGCACTCGCGCCGCCATCGCCACCATGCAACACGTCTTCAAATTTAGCGAACGGGTATCGAGCGCGCGATCGCCAACTGTTTGGATCCCGCCAAACTGCTCCCGTCCTGAAGCCCAAGCCACGGCGCTCTCTCAGGTGGGACCGATCGCGCTCCGACCGAGCCGCCCGGTAAGATGGACTGAGATACAAAACTTAAACTTTCTTCAGGAATGACTGCCGCCCTCACCCCCCGCAAGCGACTGCGCAACGTCATCCGCGATCGCCTGCTGTTTGGCAACGAGCCGACGCCGGAGCTACTGGCGATTCTGTCGATTTATTTCGTGCAGGGCATTCTCAATTTGGCACGCCTGGCAATCGGCTTTTTTCTCAAGGACGACCTCGGTCTCAGTCCGGCGGAAACCTCAGCACTGATCGGAATTGCTGCCTTGCCTTGGGCGATCAAGCCGGCGTTCGGATTTTTGTCTGACGGGTTGCCGATCGCCGGCTTGCGACGGCGGCCGTATCTGATTATTTCCGGCGTGTTGGGATCGATCTCGTGGCTGCTGTTGGCGACGGTCGCGGACAGTGCTTGGTCGGCGACGGCTGCGATTTTGCTCGGTTCTGCTTCGGTCGCGCTCTCAGACGTGATTGTGGACTCGCTGGTGGTAGAACGCGCGCGCTCGGAATCGTTAGCTAACGCCGGTGCCCTGCAGTCGATTAGTTGGGGCGCCGCAGCGGTGGGTGGGTTGCTGACGGCGTATCTGAGCGGCTGGATGTTGGAGCGGCTCGATACGCGGTCCGTGTTCGGAATCGTCGCGACGTTTCCACTCATCGTGGCACTGGCGGCCGGGGCGATCGCGGAGCGAACGGCGGGCACGACGCCACGACCGGTCGAGCAGGCCAAACGCTTGTGGGCGACCGTGCGACAGCCGGTTATCCTGCTACCCACGGCATTTATTGTCCTGTGGCAGGCGACCCCGAATGCCGAGTCGGCACTCTTTTTCTTCACGACCAACGAGTTAGGATTCTCGCCCGAGTTCTTGGGGCGCGTGCGGTTGGTTACGAGTGGGGCGGCGCTCCTGGGCATTTGGCTGTATCAACGTTTCTTCAAAACCGTGCCGTTCCGCCACATTCTCGGCTGGAGTACGGTGGGGTCGGCGGTGCTGGGGCTGACCGCGCTGCTGTTGGTCACCCACGCCAACCGCGCGCTCGGCATCGACGATCGCTGGTTCAGCCTCGGCGACAGCTTGATCCTGACCGTCGCGGGCCAAATTGCGTTCATGCCGGTGCTAGTGTTGTCCGCGCGGTTGTGCCCGCCGGGCGTGGAAGCATCGCTCTTTGCGCTGCTGATGTCGGCGTTTAACTTAGCGGGCTTGCTATCCCAAGAGCTAGGCGCGCTGCTAACCCAATGGTTGGGGGTCACCGCAACGAATTTCGACAATCTCTGGCTGTTAGTGCTGTTGACCAACCTTTCAACCTTGCTGCCGTTGTTTTTCCTCGGTTGGGTGCCCGCGCGCGACCCCCGCGTCTTGTCAGCGGACGAGCCGCTGCCGGCTGCACCCGCACCCGATTGCGTTGCCGAACAACCTGTCGCACTCTACGGCGACCGGTAAAGCGATCGCTTCGCGCTGTCACGCTCCTATCCCACTCAGCTCGCTCTTTAGCAACAGAAAGGTCGATCGGGACAGTCTTCGGAAAGGGAATCCTAACAAAACTGACGTTGCAGACCGGAAGTGTCCGAATCGGCTCTTCAACTGCTATAGCAATACCCCACTCGATCCGGACAGTTCATCTTTCACAGAGTGGGCCTTAACGGATAACCCGGCCCCCGCATGCCTTGCCGATACCATGCCGAGTTGTCAGGGGATGCGGTTGGGGCGAGATCTCTATCGAGAGACGTAATATTTCCATTAAAACTTGACATTTCTCGGGAAAACTGTAGAAATTGATTAGCCGAGCCGTCAAGACTTTTATCCCCCAGCATTAGCTGAGGGACGGAAGGAAGAGAGTTTGTGCAGCTGGAAACGGCTTATTGCAGCTCTGAAGGAACGCGCCTTTAATCGAAAACATGTGAAATACCGCTGATAAAAGTATACGCAAGACCCCGGTTAACCGGAACGTCGTTTAGTATTCCGAGACTGGCAGTTACCGAGGCGTCAAAGTCGAGTTATGTGACTTTGACGAAGTCATTACACATCCGGCCAGCCGGATGAATTACTGCGTTTTCAACCACTTGAGAGCATCTGGGTCGACAAATTTAGCAGTTGGGGAGCTGGTGCGAACCCTTGAGTTCTGAAACAACTGTGATTGCGGCATTTCCATTGCCGAAGTTGTCCAGACGCTCCCTTCAATTGCTATGTAGTTAACGACCATGACCTCAACCCAGCAGCATCCGCCTGCAGGAGCGTCCATGCGCTTCGATGACTGGCGGCTAGGATACGAATCCCAGCGTCGTGAAGAAGCCTATTGGCTGGATCGCGAGGCGATCGTTGGCACGATTCCTGCCGAACTGCAGGGCACGCTCTTCCGTAACGGACCGGGTTTGCTGGATGTGGGCGGGACGCCGATTCACCATCCCTTCGACGGTGACGGCACGATCTGTGCCGTCACTTTCCGTGACGGACGCGCCCATTTTCAGAATCGCTTCGTCCGCACTGAGGGCTTCTGCGCCGAGCAGGCAGGGTGTAGAATCCTTTATCGCGGTGTTTTCGGCACGCAAAAGCCTGGCGGTTGGACGAGCAATGCCTTCGACTTTCGCCTTAAAAACATCGCCAACACCAACGTTATTTACTGGGGCGGCAAGCTCCTGGCGTTGTGGGAAGCCGGGCTGCCGCACTGCCTCGAGCCGGGCACATTGGAGACGTTCGGCACTGACGAGCTTGACGGCGCGATCGCCGATACGTGCGCTTTTTCCGCTCACCCGCGCGTTGACCCCTGCAGCCAGCTCGACGGCGGCGCGCCTTGCCTGGTCAATTTCTGCATCAAGCCCGGTTTGTCCACGACGATCTGGGTTTACGAATTCACGACTGACTGCCAGTTGCTCCGCAAACACGCGCACAGCGTGCCCGGTTTTGCATTCATTCACGATTTCGCGATTACCCCGAACTACTGCCTGTTCTTCCAGAACTCGGTATCGTTCAACCCGATTCCCTTTGCGTTAGGCCTGCGCGGTGCGGGCGAGTGCGTGAAGTTCCAGCCCCAGAAGCCGACGCGGGTGCTGGTCGTGCCTCGCGATCCGGCGCGCCAAGACGTAAAGGTCCTGGAAGTCGAGGCGGGCTTCGTGTTCCACCACGCCAATGCCTGTGAATTGGACGAGCAAACCCTGCGCATTGACTCGATCTGCTACGCTGACTTCCCCAAAGTCGAACCTGGCTCGGACTTCCGCGACCTGGATTTCTCGGCGCTGGCGCCGGGGCAGCTATGGCGCTTTACGTTGAACCTGAATGCTGGGACGGTGGATCGTCAGTTGGCGATCGCGCGGCACTGCGAGTTTCCCTGCGTGCACCCGCAGCATGTCGGTCGGCCGTACCGCTATCTGTTTCTCGCCGCAGCCGATCGCCCCACGGGTACCGCGCCGTTGCAAGCGATCCTCAAGTACGACTGGGAGACGGGTGAGACGTGTCTATGGAGTGCGGCCCCGCGCGGCTATACCGGCGAGCCGGTGTTTGTGCCGATGCCTGATGCAACCGAGGAAGATGCTGGCTGGCTGCTGGTGCTGACTTACGACGCGAGCGCGCACCGGTCGGTGGTGGTGGTGTTGGACGCACGCGATCTGTCAGTCGTCACCGATCTGCGTCTGAAGTACCACATTCCCTTCGGACTGCACGGTACCTGGACGCCCGAGTGCTTCGTCTCGACGTAACGCGATCGCGCCGTGTCCTGGTAGCTGGAGCCCGCAGGCAAGAGCCGCCGGGATAGGGTCTGTTTTGACGAGCCATGCCTCTAGCTCTAGCGGACGAGACGGACCAACAGGCGATCGCCCCTCGCTTCGGACCAGCAACCGCTAGCTCACCCCCTGCGGCTTGGACTTTGCTCCGCAAGGGGGACAGATCGCGTTCGAGCCCGCAATCGACTTCCAAGTTCGTTGACTACTGCACCGAGGTGCCGATGAAATCCTGTAGCGCTTTCACATCTAGCGGCTGCGACTGCAGCGTCTGGATTGCTGCAACCGTAGCGCGCGCGCCTGCAATTGTGGTGACGATCGGGATTTTGTAGGCTAGAGCCGTGCGGCGAATCAGGCGTCCGTCGGCTTGGGCTTCGAGCCCTGACGGCGTGTTGATGATGAGCTGAATGTCGCGGTTCTTAATCGCATCGAGGACGTGCGGGCGTCCCTGATGGAGTTTCAAAACTAGCTCGACCGCCAGCCCTGCCGCCTGTAATGCCTGGCGCGTCCCTTCCGTCGCGACGATCTTGAACCCGAGGTCCATGAAGTCGCGCACGACCGGAATCACTGCCGCTTTGTCGCGATCGCTCATGGAGACGAACACCGCTCCAGACAGCGGCAGCGCCTGACTCGCTCCTAGCTCGGCTTTAGCGAACGACTTGCCGAAATCGCGATCGATACCCATCACCTCGCCCGTCGAGCGCATTTCCGGTCCGAGTAACGTATCGGTGCCGGGAAACTTCGCAAAGGGCAACACGGCTTCTTTCACGGCAACGTGCGCCAAAGTCGGTTCGCTCGTGAAGTTTAAATCGACTAGAGATTTACCCGACATCGCGCGTGCAGCCAGTTTGGCCAGGGGAAAGCCCGTTGCTTTGGAGACAAACGGGACCGTTCGCGACGCGCGCGGATTGGCCTCCAAGATGTAAACGGTCTCGCCTTGAACGGCATATTGCACGTTCATCAATCCGACAACTTTCAGTTCCCGGGCAAGTGCGTGCGTTGCTGTCCGAATGGTGGCAATGACCTCATCGGATAAAGACGTATGCGGTAGCGAACACGCTGAATCGCCCGAGTGGATGCCGGCTTGTTCAATGTGCTCCATGATGCCGCCAATGGTCACGTTGCCCTGCAAATCGGCGATCGCGTCCACGTCCACTTCCACGGCGTTTTCCAGAAACTTGTCGATCAAAATCGGGTGCTCCGGCTCGACTTGCACCGCCACGTTCATATAGCGTTCGAGTTCGGCATCGGAGAAAACGATTTCCATGGCGCGGCCGCCCAACACGTAGGATGGGCGCACCACGACGGGATAGCCGATGCGTCCGGCGATCTTCAGTGCCTCTTCGTAACTGCGGGCCAAACCGTTCGGCGGCCGGGCGATCGCCAACTTGTCGAGGACATCATCGAAGCGCTCGCGATCCTCGGCGGTGTCGATCGAGTCCGGCGACGTTCCCCAAATCCTTGTTGCTTCGTCATCCTTTGCAGCTGAGTCGCCGGCCTGCGCGTCCAGGAACTGCTGCAGCGGCACGGCCAACTTCAGGGGCGTCTGTCCGCCGAACTGAACGATGATGCCGCGGGGTCGCTCGACGCGAATAATGTTGAAGACATCCTCGCGCGTAAGCGGTTCGAAGTACAGGCGATCGCTGGTGTCGTAGTCGGTCGAGACGGTTTCGGGGTTGGAGTTGACCATAATCGTCTCGAACCCATCTTCGCGCAGCGCAAACGATGCGTGACAGCAGCAATAGTCGAACTCGATGCCCTGACCGATACGGTTGGGACCGCCACCGAGAATCATGACCTTCGGGCGATCGGACGGGAGGACCTCGCTTTCGCCTGCTTCGTAAGTCGAATAGTAGTAGGGCGTCGACGCTGCGAATTCGGCCGCACAGGTATCGACCATCTTGTACACCGGAAATACGTCTAGCTCGAGTCGTCGGGCTTCGACGTCTCGCTCGGCGGTTTTCGTAGCAAATGCAATTTGCCGATCCGAGAAGCCCAGCTGCTTGACTTCGCGCATCTGAGCGGCACGAATTTCTTCGATCGGCGTGCGCTTGAGGAATTTCTCGCCTTCAAACAGCGTTGCCATATGGTTGAGAAACCACGGGTCGATCGCCGTCAGCTCGTAAATTTCGTCTATATCAATACCGAGCTGCATGGCCTGACGAATGGCGAAGATCCGATCGGGATTGGGCGTGCGCAAACTTGCACGGACCTGCGCGATCGACGGCAGCTTCTCGGCGCGATCGCACCCCCAGCCGTAGCGGCCGATTTCCAACGATCGCAGTGCTTTTTGGAACGACTCGCAGAACGTGCGCCCGATCGCCATTGCCTCGCCCACGGATTTCATTTGCGTGGTCAATACGGGCTCGGAACCGGGGAACTTTTCGAAGGTGAAGCGCGGGATTTTGGTGACGACGTAATCGATGGTTGGTTCGAAGGACGCCGGGGTTTGCTTGGTAATATCGTTTGTAAGCTCGTCCAAGGTATAACCGATGGCGAGCTTTGCTGCGAACTTAGCAATGGGGAATCCAGTCGCTTTGGATGCCAGCGCCGACGATCGCGACACGCGCGGGTTCATTTCAATGACAATAACATCACCATTCTTAGGATTAACGGAAAACTGTATATTCGAGCCACCGGTTTCAACGCCAATCTCGCGAATAATCTTCAGGGAGTAATCGCGCAGTCGCTGGTATTCCTTGTCGGTTAAGGTTTGAGCGGGTGCCACCGTGATCGAGTCACCGGTGTGTACGCCCATCGGATCTAGGTTTTCGATCGAGCAAATGATGACAACATTGTCGGCGAGGTCGCGCATCACCTCTAGCTCGTATTCTTTCCAACCCAGCAATGATTTTTCAATCAGAATCTGCGACACCGGACTGGCATCTAAGCCGCCGGATGCCATTTCTTCAAATTCTTCTTGGTTGTAGGCGATGCCGCCACCCGTCCCGCCCAGTGTGAATGCAGGGCGGATCACAATGGGAAAACCGCCAATTACGTTTTTAGCAATACTTTTCGCTCCATCGAGCGTGCTGGCAATCCCCGACGGACAGACCGGCACGCCAATCCGTGTCATTGCCTCTTTAAAGAGCAATCGATCTTCTGCCATTTCGATTGCGGCGAGCTGTGCCCCAATCAACTCGACGCCGTATTTTTCAAGAATGCCTTTGCGTGCCAACGCAACCGCAACGTTCAATGCGGTCTGACCGCCCATTGTCGGCAACAGCGCATCGGGACGTTCTTTAGCAATAATTTTCTCGATGAATTCGGGAGTCAGCGGCTCGACGTAGGTGCGATCGCTCATTTCCGGATCGGTCATGATCGTAGCGGGGTTGGAGTTAACCAACACAACCTCATAACCTTCCTCGCGCAATGCCTTACATGCTTGGGTTCCGGAGTAGTCAAATTCGCATGCTTGCCCGATAACAATTGGTCCGGAACCGAGCAACAGAATTTTGTGCAGGTCATCGCGGCGGGGCATCGCAAGTTCGTCGTCTTCGCAACGAGTCTGAGAAATCGACCCTATTGTATCGGCTCGGCGGCGCTCCCCACGCGAATGTGGTGGTTTAATAACGCATCGAGCGAGACGCAGCAGCTGGTTGAATTCAACCAACCTGAGAGCATTTCCCAACCGGGCGATCGCCAAACGGCACCGGTCTCGTGGCGGACTCGAACCCTTTGACTCCTCCAGTGCTGTAGAGCTCGTTGACCATTCGCGCGGGATTCAACCCGCTCCCGGCTGGGTAACTGTCGGCACGATTCTTGCTATCGGTGTTATCGGCAACTGTCACCACCACCTTTGGCAGTTTCGCTACCTGTGTGCTCGCACGTCTGCAAAGGGTTTTATTGCCGAATGCATCATTACTTCTTTGATACGTCAGGTTGTTAGTCACCCTCGGCAAGTCATCCTGTCTGCAGGGGCAGCAAGTGTCTCGGGGGAAACGCTAAGAGACTCTTGCAAATTAGGTCCAAGCGCGGATCGCGCGATTCAATAGGGGCGTAAACCAGCTTTTATCAGGAGGGCGAGGGCGATGAAAGTTGCCATGTTCAGCACCAAGCGCTACGACCGAACGTTCTTCGATGCAGCAAATCGCGATCGCCACGAGATAACCTACTTTGAGCCACGGCTGACGGCGAGTACGGCCCCCTTGGCTGAGAGGTATCCGGCTGTGTGTGCGTTTATCAATGACGAACTCGACGCAGCGACCCTCAAGATCCTGGCCGCTGGCAATACGCGGACCATCGCCTTGCGATCTGCGGGCTTCAACAACGTCGATCTGCCTGAAGCTAAGGCTCTTGGCATGAACGTCGTGCGGGTCCCGGCGTATTCCCCCTATGCAGTTGCCGAACACGCAGTAGGGTTGGTGCTGACGCTCAACCGCAAGCTTCACCGTGCATACAGCCGCGTGCGTGACGACAACTTTGCCCTCGATGGATTGTTGGGATTCGACTTGCACGGCGCGACAGTCGGTATCGTTGGCACGGGCAAGATCGGTCGCTGCTTTGCCTGCATCATGCAAGGTTTCGGTTGCAAATTGCTGGCGTACGACGTTTACCAAAACCCCGAATGTTTGGAGATGGGGATCGAATACGTGGAACTACCCGAACTGCTAGGGCGCTCGGACATCATTTCATTGCACTGCCCGCTGACTGAGAATACGCACCACCTCGTCAACGACGAAACTATTGCACTTTTCAAACCCGGTGTCATGCTGATCAACACCAGTCGCGGGGCACTCATCGACACGGCTGCTGCCATTCAAGGGATCAAGTCGGGTCAAATCGGCTATCTCGGGATCGACGTGTACGAGAGGGAAGCCGATATCTTCTTTGAAGATTTATCTGATGAGGTCCTCCACGATGACGTGTTTCAGCTCCTGCAGTCGTTTTCCAACGTCGTGATTACCGCCCATCAGGCGTTCTTCACGCGGAATGCTCTCGAGGCTATTTCTTCCACAACGCTTGCCAACCTCGATGACATCGAGCAAGGACGTTCCTGTGCCAACGAAGTTAAGTCCTGACCGAAGGGCTGGACTTGACACGCGGCGCGATCGCGTTCGTTCTGTTTGTTGAATCTCCGCTTGTTGATTCTCAGCGATCGCGCCAGTGCGTTTCCTCCGCGCGGCAGGCGATCGCCTACAATCGGGCCGGTTCCGAGGAGGGCGGCTATGGCACGGGTCGAGTTAGTTAAGGTCGCGCGGCGCTTCGGTCGCACGGCGGCGATTGAAGATATAAGTTTTAAGGTTCCCGACGGGCAGTTTTGGGTGCTGGTGGGACCTTCAGGTTGTGGCAAATCAACCATCCTGCGGGCGATCGCCGGGCTCGACCCCGTCAGCGAAGGCACCGTTTATATCGGCGATCGTTCGGTCAACCGCGTGCCCGCCCGCCAGCGCGACGTGGCGATGGTTTTCCAAAACTACGCCCTTTACCCGCACATGAGCGTGGCCGAGAATCTCAGTTTCGGGTTGCGAATGCGCCGCGTTGCCGAGCCGGCCGAGATCGCCCGTCGCGTGGACGCCGTGGCGCGATCGCTCGACATCGCCCACCTGCTGGAGCGCAAACCCCGCCAACTCTCCGGCGGTCAGCAACAGCGCGTTGCTCTCGGCCGCGCGATCGTCCGCCAGCCGCAAGTGTTCTTGCTCGACGAACCGCTCTCCAATCTCGACGCACAACTGCGCGATGAAACCCGCACCGAACTCAAGCGCTTGCACGCCCGCATCGGCATCACTACCCTCTACGTCACCCACGACCAAATCGAGGCTATGACCCTTGCCGACAGCATCGTCGTGCTCGATCGCGGGCGCATTCAGCAGATCGGCACGCCGCAAGCAGTCTACGATCGCCCGGCCAACCGCGCGATCGCGACCTTCCTAGGCAGCCCGCCCATGAACCTACTCCCCGCAACCTATGGCGACGGCAGGTTTCGCATCGGCGACCAAACCCTCGCTGCAGGAACGCTCGCACGGGAGATCGAGCTGCGGACGGGCAAATCCTACGACCTTGGCATTCGCCCCGAGTGCTTGAGCTTGTTTCCTCCTGAAGGCGGCGAGTTTGCCGTCTTACAAGCAGTTGCCGATGCAGTCGAACCCCTCGGTCGCGAAACGCTCGTTAACGCGACCCTTCCCGGCACCGACTGCACCCTCAACTGTTTCATTCCGGGACTGTGGATGGGCGATCGGGGTACGAGGTTGGTGCTGCATCTGCCACTCAATCGCGCTTACTTGTTCGACGCTGCGACTAGCGAGCGGCTTTACCCACGGGGCGAGATCGTGCATTGAGCCGAGCGGGCAAAACCGGTCTCGATGGACGCAAGTGTCAACCGTGCCCTGCTTTGTGCCATTAGCAATTGATAGTTGGAGCAGCCCGAGTGTGTACTCTACGCGATCGTAGGTGGCAGTTCGATGGATGATTGCTGCGCTGCAGGTTGCGATGGGGCAGGTATCGGTGCTACTGGTTGTGTCGGACGATCGCCTTGAGTCGGTGCGACTGCAGGTGTTGATGCAGCCGGTGCGGCGGGTGGGGTTCCTGCGGCAGGCGTGCTGTTCTCCCCCTCCGGACCGTGCAACAGTTGCTTGACTTTCCCTGCCAGCGCCTCGACGTTACCGTCATCGAGCAGCGCGTTAATCAAAGCGAAACCGCTGGTCGACAGCATGAGCTTGTTGAGATCGCCGATGCCGTTCCCCGCGCCGTTGTTAGCACCATTCCCGTTGCCACTGCCTGGAAAAGCATAGATGCGCGCGTCGCCCAAAATTCCCGGTTGCGGCATCAATGCCGTCAAAATATCGGGCATTTGCTCGACGAGATCCGGCCACAAACCGCGGATCAAATCGGCGGTGCGGTTGGCATCGTTGAGGGCATTTTCCGCCTCAACCAGTGCTTGTCGACCCCGGGCCTCAGCGAGTGCTTTATCGCGGTTGGCATCGGCTAGGGTGCGAATGGACTCGGCTTCGAGGTCCGCAGCTTGGCGGGCAATTTCTGCCTGACGACGGCGGCGGTAAACGTCGATTTCCACCACGTTTTGGTCGGAAATGCGGCGCTCTTGAGCCTCCTGCTCGGCCGCGATCGCGGCCAGGCGCTGGCTGCGATCGGCTTCTTCAACCGCAACGGCTGTTTGGACGGCACTTTCCGCCGTCGCGCGCTCGGCATCGGCTTGGAAGCGTTCCTGTTCTTTGCGGGCGATCGCGATCGCGGCGGATTGCTGAACGATGCTCGACTCTTGCTCGGCTTCGGCAACTTCGATACGAGCGCGCAGGCGCGAAGCATTCGTGACCTTCTCGCGCTCGATCTCGGCCATTTCCGACTCTTGCTTCTGCAGCGCCTGAGCGACATTGAGCTGCTTGTTACTTTCTTCGAGCTGAATATCCGACGTGATTTTCTTTTGCTGCACGTCCAACTGCTTTTGGATGCGGCCTTCTTCGACCGACTGTTCCTGAAGGATCTTGTTGCGCTCGGCCGTTGCCGATTCGCGGTCTTGGGCTTCTTGAATTTCGCGAGCGCGTTGGGCGCGCAGGGATTCAATTTCGAGTCGTTGTTCGAGTTGGGCGTTCTCGTTGTCGCGGGCGATATTCAGCGACTGTTTCTGCGCTTCAAGTTCTTTTTGCTCGATCGCGACGCGGGTGGTTAGCTCGACTTCGCGCTGTTGGCGAATCGAGCGCTGGATGGTTTCCGTTCGCAAGCGCACGCCCTGTGCGTCGAAGAAATTGTTGGTGTCGTAGGTATCGCTTTCTTCAACTTCGGAAATGGCAATGTTGTTGAGGGTTAAGCCCACCTTTTTTAAATCCGGCTCGATGAGGTTCAAGACCTCTTGGGCAAAGCCGAGTTTATCAGAGTCGATTTCGGCGAGGTTCTTGTTTTTTGCTGCCGCGCGGATGGCGTCGTCCGCTCGCTTTTCCAGCGCGTTCTTAATATCCGCTGCAGTGATGCGGCCGTTCTGAGACAAGCGTTCGGTAGCGGTGCGGATGTCTTCGTCGATCGCGTTGATGCATACGAAAAACGTCACGCGCATATCGGCTCGCAGATAATCTTGGGTGCGGACGGCCAATTTACCCGTCCGTTCCACATCGATGGAAATTTCCTTGAGCGGCACGCGCGTCAGCTCGTCCAACACGGGAAACACCAGACAACCGCCGTGCTTGATCACCTTGCGTTTCCTGCCGACACCGGTTTTCACAAAGGCTTCGTTCGCAGGCGTAACTCTGTAAAGTCGGGCGAGAGCGGTCAGGGCAACCACGATCAACACGATGACCACGCCGCCAAGAATGAAAATGGGCAGGCTCCCCACCAGCTTCGTTGGAAACTGGGCGGCTTCGAGGCGACTGAGGGCAGCCGGTTGTTGGGCGATGAAGTGTTGTTCGGAGGCGCGCTCGGCACCAACGGTTGGTAACGACTGCACGAACGTCAGCCAAAACATCGGATTATCTTGCACGTACATGTGAACCCACTCCATAAGGCGGTTGTGAGACCTTTCAACTTTTTAGTCGCGATCGCTGGCGGGGTTTATGCCGACCTCAGTGGACGAGTCGCTCTGCGCTAAATAGGGCTTGCTGAAAAAGTCCACAAAGCGAATTTAGGGGACAGAGAGCTCATGAAATCAGGCTTTCGCCATCTAGCCCCAGATTTTCGCCCCTAGTTCTCGGCTCAAGTGCAAGGGTTTTGAGGCTCTAGCAACCATAACCTTGCACTTCTCTGACGCAGAAAACGCTGGAACCTTCTCGCTGAAACCATTCCAGCCTTTTTCAGCAAGCCCTAAATACTTCAGCAATCGAACTGCACCTAACTGCGCGTGCCCTGCTCGAACCACCGCTCGCGGTCGATGCTATCTTCTGCGATCGCCAGGTACGCGCGCGCTTGGCGATCGATGACGAGTACGCGCGTGCCGCAGGTGGGCACCACAGTCGCCCAGTCCGGCAGCATGGCACTAATCGTGACGCGATTGCCTTGAGGGTCGATCGCGATCGCTTGTCCGAGCTTGCCGTGCGGAATCGTCGCCGAGCTTACTGTACCCGTACAGCCGATTAAACGATCGGCGCCCGTGTCTTCTGAAAACGTGGCAAAAATGTTAGCAAACAAGCGCGCAATGAAACTGCCGGCGACCAAACTGATGGCAAATGACACGAGAAAAATGATGCTGCCGAGCCCGAACAAACCGCTGGGAATCCTACCGAGAACATTGCCCGCGATCGTGTTCAGCAACAGACCCGTCAATCCCCATACGCTAAAGTCCACTGCCAGCAAAAGCAGCAATGGAGCTTTCCCAAACCCCAGCAATCCGAGCAACACGTCCCTGCCGGAACTGTCATCAACATCGACATCAGCGTCGAGGTCGGCGTCAATATCGATATCAATATCGAGCGGACCGGTATCGGCTTCCTCGCCAACGCCCGATAGAATCACCAGAGCAAAGAAAACAATACCAACTGTCAAGAAAAGCCAATAGAGTGAATTCCCCGGATCGAATAGCACGATCGTGACCCGCCAGTTCCGTTACTCATCTGCGAGGATACGCGCTCGATTTCGGGGGTGCCAGGTTCGGCTACGAAAATTTACACGCAACCGGGCAACTCATCCCTCGCGCCCGTTCGGGTGCCGTTGATGTGATTTTGGTTGTTCAGGACTCGCGAGGCGATCGCTTCTGTTGCCACAGTGTTTGCCCAGCCAACAGCACTAACCCGACGGCCGAGAGGGCAAACAGTGCCGTCGCGATCGTGCAGCCGCCCACCACCAACGTGCGCACGGCCGAGCCGATCGCGATCGCGGTTTGGTTGCCTGAGGCGATCGGCTTGTTAGCGTAACTAGCGGCAATCGAGCGCGTCAGGAGATAGAGCGGCAGGGCAATGCCGCTGGAAATTGCCGCCCCGAGCAGGCAATCCCACGGGTTGATGGGGCGCGCTTCGGAGGTATCGGGGGAACGAGTTGGTGGTAACGTCATGGTGCGCGATCGCGACAGAACAGTTGGCGACAGTCGGCTATGGACGGCAACCCGAGCGGTAGCCGTGCCGATATTCCACAGACTAGCGCTTCAAGACAGCAGGCGATCGCTCTCGCGAGTGCCTGACGTTCGTCTGAGTTCGACACGTTGCTATGACTAAAGAGATAGCCCCGACGTCCGCCACCGAACCTTCCATTGCTGCCGTGGTGCTGGCAGGCGGGCGCAGCCGCCGCATGGGCGAGGATAAGGCACTGCTGGTTGCACGCGATAAACCGCTCCTGCAGCACGTTTGTGAGGTCGCGATCGCCGTTGCGCAGCCGGTGGCGGTGGTGGCCGCAGAACCGGAACGTTACAGGGCGATCGTGCCTTCCGGTTGTCAACTGGTCGCCGAACAACCTGGATTTGAGGGACCGCTAGTTGGGTTCGCACGCGGATTGGCTGCGGTTCGGGCCGATGCGGATGTTGATTGGGTGTTAGCCCTAGCATGCGATTTACCGTGCTTGGACGCAAGCGCGGTTCGGGAATGGCAACTGCAACTATCAGCCTTGCCCGATGACCGCCTGGCGTTCTTGCCGCGCCACCCGGAGGGATGGTGGGAAGCACTGTGCGGGTTTTATCGCGGGTCGTGTTTGCCGTCACTACAGGCATACGCAGCAGCAGGCGGGCGTTCGTTTCAGGGTTGGCTCGACCGTTGCAGCGTAGCAGAGTTGCCCGTCCGCGATCGCGCCCAGTTCCTCAACTGCAATACCCCCGAAGACCTCGAGCGTGCGCGGCAGCGGTAGCTCTCGTCCCGCTCGTTCATCTATCAGCGGTGCCGTTGGTTGAGGAGCGTTCGATCGAGAGCAGGTGCACTCGGGGATGTAGATACCTATAGCTGTGACGGCATTACGCAATGGTAAAGATGAGATGTCCTAAGTGCCAATTCCAGCATATTCGTAAGAACGGCTAACGATATGGCAAGCAAAACTGCCAGTGCAAGGACTGCGGCCGTCAATTTGTCGAGTCCTACTCACAACGAGGTTACCCACCCGGAGTTCGGGGAGACTGTTTGCGGCGATACGTCGCGGGGCAGGGGTTCCGGAGCATCGAACGTTGCACTGGGGTCAACCACAACACCGTCATCATTTGAGTCCGTTTGAGTGTAGTGGAGGAGCTCCCCCAGCTCCCCACTGAGGAGACTCAGTCCCTGAGATTGGGGAGCTCGATGAACTACAAACCTTCGTCGGCTCCAGGAAAAAACGATGGATATGGTCGGTGGTTGACCATAAACGGACTGGCATCCTTGCTTTCAGGTTGGCGACCGCAACAGCCAGACCTTTGAGAATCTCTAAGAGCGCGTGCAAGGGTGGGATTGTTTCTAGTGGGTGTGCGATGGCTACCCGGTGTATCCAAAGTTCATGGATGCGACAGAGCCCGGGGTGAGTAAAACGTATATGACTCAGGTGGAAGGAGAGAATACAAGGCTGAGGCATTACCTAGAAAGACTGAAGCGCAGGACTCTTTGCTATTCAAAATCTGAAGAGATGCTGACGCTATCGTTCAGGCTCTTGGTGCATTATTTGCGTTACCGGACAGTGCCAAATCCAAGGTCACCCATCTCTTGAGGGTGCAACACCGAATCGCAACCTGGCGCGTTGGACGCTTGGGTCACAAACTCGTCAAAAGAGAGGCAATGCTGACCTTCGCAGCGATCGCTTTCGCCGTGGTGAACGGTGCCGTGGCGTACGTTGGTATCGAACTCGTACTTTTGTTCGTACGCCTCACCCCGACCGGGGCTCTTTTGTGGTGTGGTTACTTGCTGTTTTTAACGACGGCGATCGCAACCGACGAAGTGTCTGCGAGCGACCATCTGCTCAACTGTTTGCCTACAGAGATCGCTTCGGAGTGTCTCGTGCAAGCGAGGTCGCGCCAGCGCTAAAGTAACCACAGAACACGGCTCACGAGAATGAAGGATGACGTCACGCAGAGCGCTTCTGTGCGGCTACTATGGGTGCGGCAACGCTGGCGACGAGGCTTTGCTAGCTGCACTCTTGCAGATGCTGCCCGTCGAGATCGAACCGGTAGTGCTATCGGCAAACCCCGCACAAACCCGAGCTCTTGGCGTCGAAGCACACTCCAGCCGCTCCGCATTTGCCATCTTGCGCGCTCTGAACGCTGCCGATGCATTTATCTGGGGAGGCGGCAGCCTGATACAAGATGCGACCAGTTGGCGGAGTCCGCTGTACTACTGCAGCTTGATGGCACTCGCACAAAAACGCGGGTTGAAGACAATTGCCTGGGCGCAAGGCATCGGACCCATCAATCTGCCTCTGACGCGCTGGGTAGCTCGCCAGACCTTCGCCCACTGTACTGCTGTCAGCGTGCGCGATCGCGTCTCGGCGCAGCTATTGGCAGAGTGGGAGATTCCCGCCGCGATCGCACCCGATCCAGTATGGGCACTGGAGAGCAAATCGCTCAAGGGATTGTTGGATCTCCCCGTTCCGCGCGTTGCAGTTACCCTGCGCGCCCATCCGTTGCTGACGCCCGAGCGCTTGCAAACCCTTATCGCTGCGCTGGTTAACTTTCAGAAGGCTACCCGCACCTGCGTTCTGGCCGTACCGTTCCAACCGGAGCGCGATCGCGCGATCGCCGAAGCAATCGTATCGACCGTCCCGAACGCTCATTTGGTAAGTACGACCGACCCGCGCGAGTTGAAAGGGGTGTTTCGCGGCGTCGAGCTGGCAATTGGCATGCGACTCCATAGCTTGATCGCAGCAGCAGCTGCAGGATGCCGGTGTTTTGCGCTCAGTTACGACCCTAAAATCGACCGCCTGCGCACCGAGTTGAATCTTCCCGGCTGGAAACTCGATGAATTGCCCGAAGATGCCGCAACCATGGCGACGACTTGGCTCGATTTCTATGCCAATGGCAACGCACTCACGCCGATGCAAGTGCAGTCCTTGAGCGATCGGGCGGGGATTCATCGCGAGGTATTGTTAAGGGTTTTTGCTGACGACGATTTCCCCAGTTTTTCCACCGATATTTAACAGCCATAAAAAGGGCTTTCCGTTAAAGTGGAGGCACCTGGGGCTTAATTCGGGCATATCCAGGGGTGAATCTCTCGTCAGGTTCGTGTTGTTACGACAACTTCCTGCGGATACCGATGCTTTCATCCGAATGGCTGCTCGTCTGAATGGCTGCAAACAGACGCAATTTCCCCAATTTCGATGGCTGCGAATCTTCCACAACAGTTGCTACGACATTGGGCTCGTAATAATAACCATGAACGAAACTGCCAAGATCGACGCCACTCACTCGAGCGGTCTCACTCTTGATGACCTCGCCCCGCACTCCGGCAAAGGCCTCACGGTCGCGTCGGGAGCGGGAACAGAGGCAGCGACAACTGACTGGCATGCCGTGGCCGAAGCACTTTACGACCGCAACCGCGACCTGCATCGCGAGGTGGCGCACCTTCAGCATGCACTTGCTGAGGCTCGCGAGCGGGCGGAAGTCAGCGCGGCGCAGTCCCAGCAAACTGAAGAGCGTTCGGCCCGCCACACCGAAGAACTCAACGCAGCCTACGAGCAAAACCTCGAGATCTCTGAGGATCTACGCGCTGCCCTGGAGCTTATCCAAAAGCAGCAAACCCTGATCGAGGAGTGCGGTCAACAGCTCGACGCCTTTCGCATCCGCACTCAGCAACTCGAAAATGAATGTGCGAGTGCTTGCGACGAACTGCGCTTGGCAGGCGAACGCGATGCCACTGAAGCTGCCGAAATCGCCGACCTTCGCCAACGTCTCGAACAACAGCGCCACTATACGCGGCAATTCAAGACTGCATTGGATAGCTACTTGGTTGCTGCAGGCAAGTTGGCTCCGGCTAGGAATGCCGAGGAGTTTGTCGCTAAAAGAATTTCCGAGATCCATCCTTGGTCTCCGGAAGCCACGTCGCTGGATGAGACGGAGAACGAGCATGTCGATCCGCCAGTCGGCTCGTGGGCTCGCCCAAGCGATGACGTCTCCGATCGCGCGCCCGAGCCGCTAACCGGGCCGCTAAGAGATGATAATAACGTTGATATTGCTGACTCCGCTGAGACTATCCCCAGAAACGGCGCGAGCGCATCGACGTCAACTGCGGCAGAGGCAGCTGCGGTTGCGGCCAAGCGTAAAAAGCTGGATTTATTCGATTTCGCGAGATCCTAAGGCGATCCCCCGTCGAAATTCGGAGTGCTGGCAGGTGCCACAAGGAATGTTTTGGCAGTAGGTTAGAGAGTGACCTCAAAGCGACTTTAAGTACAAAAATCTTCAGCCAACTCTTGCCCTATCCTGGCGAGCTTTACCGATGTCCGCACGGCGCGTCGAACCCTATCAAATCGTCCTGCTCGTTCTTGCCGTTATGGGGGTCTCGATGTTCGGGCGCCTGTTGGAAAGCGGCAGTACCGACGGTGTCTTCTACAATGCTTCTCCACCAGTCGAGCGCGATCGCCTCGAATCGCGGGACGAAACTGCAACTGCAGCACCCCCAGAGGTAGTCGAGTTGCTGACGGCAGCCGAGCGCAAGCAGAGCGGTGGCGATCTCGACGGTGCCTACACCGACCTCGGCCGCGCGATCGCCCTCCAACCGGACTACGCTCCTGCATACGCTGTCCGCGCGGCCGTGCTCAGTAGTTCGGGACGGTTTGAGGAAGCTCACGTTGATGCCACCCGCGCGATCGCCCTCGAACCGGATCGCGCACTGCATCACGGCAATCGTGCGGCGATCCAAGCCGCTGCAGGCAACCACGCAGCTGCTATTGCAGACTTGGATCGCGCGCTCGACCTCAACCCCAAATCCGCACGCTTCTTTAGCGATCGCGGACTATCCTATCTGGCGTTGGGCGATACCGAATTGGCGATCGCCGACTTCAACCAAGCGATCGACCTCGGGCCCGGCAAGGCGGAATATTATTATTGGCGAGCCACTGCCCTTCACAGTGCGGGCGACCTCACTGCCGGTCTTAAAGACTGTAACCGCGCGCTCCAACTCGATCCAAATTTCGCTGGTGCTCGGCAGCTGCAAGCTGAACTGCTGGAGGCAATCAGCACGGGCGATACCTGAGCGCGCAGTCCTTTTGCCAGCCGGTGCATCATCCCGACGCTGAGCGCGTTTGAGGGGCGATACTTGGCGGCAGTGCGGTCGCAGGCAGGCGCGCACTAGCGACACGTCCAAACTCGGGCGAAGCCGGCTCGCGTCTCAGTTCCCCCTAGTTTTGATGCGAATCGGTTCAATAGCGAGCAGTACAATACCATCGAAGGCGGAACCATCGAAGGCGCACCAAGGCAAAGAGTACGGAATTGAGGCAGTTCTGGGCAGTCCAAACATTCGTCCGAGCCATCTTAGGAGGGCTGCTCGCGTGGCTGGCGATTGCGAGTCCGGCAATCGCGCTATCGGGGAGTATTAGTAGCTTCGACAACTTTGCCGACGAGGCCGTGCGTGCGTTGATGCGACGGCACGGGATTCCTGGAGCAGCCGTTGCGATCGTGGCCGATGGCGAAATCGTCGCGGCGGAGGGCTACGGTTGGGGCGATCGCGCGCAAAGTATGAAGGTAAACGCAGAATCGACATTGTTTCGCGTCGACGGCGTGTCGCAGGTGCTAACGGCGATCGCAGCGTTGCAGCAGGTGGAGCGCGGTGCCCTGGAGATTGAGTCAGACATCAATACGTATCTCGATCGTTCAGCTTTAAGGGCTCCCGACGCAATTTCCCAGACCACTGCAGATAAGCCCCTCGTGCTCGGGCACTTGCTGTCCCATACAGACGGCTTCGATCCCGGTTGGAGCGTGGGGACGTTGGTGCGCTCGCCGGACGACCCGATCTCCCTCGCACGTTTTCTGCAGGAGCGATTGCGTCCGCGCCTGCTGCCACCGGACGAGATGTTTCTAGACAGCGAGGTGGGCATAACACTCGCCGGCCATCTGGTGGAAATAGCGACCGAGCAACCCTTTGCCGAATACGTCGAGCAGCAAATTTTCCTCCCCCTGGGCATGACGCACAGCAGCTTTACCCAGCCCATACCAGATTACGTGCGGCCCAATTTAGCCCGCGGCTACGAACTCAAAGGCGGTCAATTCCATCCGCGTCCGAGCGCATCGGTAAACAGTTTTCCAGCAACTGGACTGGTGACATCGGCAACGGACATGGCCCGACTGGCGCTTGCACTCTTGCAAGAGGGGTGCTTCGGGGGTGCCTGTATCCTGCCGGCAGACGAAGTCGCGCAGATGCAACGGCGGCAATTCGCACCCCATCCCCAGCTGCCCGGTGCAACGTACGGGTTCTTCGAGCGCTTCGTTAACGGCAGGCGCGCGATCGCCCAGCACGGCCGTGCCGACGGTTTCCGGAGCCTGTTGTTACTCGTCCCGGACGAGAACATCGGTTTTTTCATCGCCTGCAATCGCAATGCGGACAGGTTTATCGCCGATTTCACGCAGTCATTCTTCGATCGCTATTTCCCCGCCCGTCACGGCGCGCCCCCGACGCCCACACCGACGACAGACCCACGCGACCTCGCCGGCACCTATCGCCTCAGCAGCTATTCGCACTTAACGCTCGAGAAACTGGCCGTTGCTCTCGGTCGCGTGCCCGAGGTAGAAGCGATTGTCAACCGCGACGGCTCCTTGATCGTCGGCGATCGCCGCTGGGTTGAAATCGAACCGCTGCTGTTTCGGGCGACAGAATCCGAAACATTGCTGACCTTTCGCCGCGACGACCGCGGCCGCGTGCAGTATCTGTTTATCGGCGATTCTGTTTTTGGCACGATGGAGCGGCTGGCTTGGTACGAACCCACCCGCGTCCGCCGCGCGATCGCTCGCGGTTGCACGATCGCGTTTGTAGCAGGGATTGTTTTTGCGGGCTTGCGGCATCGCCGTCGCGAACGGTGGGCGCGGTGGAGCGCGATCGCCTTGAGTATCACTAACTTAATCTTTGCTGCTGGAGCAACTGCGATCGTGGCTCATTCGCAACCCTGGACGTTTGCCTATGGCTTGCCACTGAGCGTCCGATTTCTGTGCGGACTACCCGCGTTGTCACTGATCTGTTGGGGTGTTGCAGTCGGCGCGATTGCTTCAAGCAAACTACCGACGTTTGCGCGACTGGGTTACGGATCGATCGCGGGAGCGGGTGCTATTTTCCTGCTGGTGCTCGCATACTGGAACCTCTTGCCAATTGGAGCAATTTGAGGGGTTGAGGGCGGGCTCGATGCATCGTTTCTCGCTCGCATTGTCCTGCTTGCTTTGAATAGTAGTTGCTGCTGGGCGGGCTGGGCGGTTGAGGTCGCGGCTGCTGCGCTCTTGTGCCATGCCAGAGCCAGTCGGTCTCTTTCCACGCTGCATATCAGCCACCCGCACGCTCGATCGTCGCGGCTAAGGAGCTTGTACACTGTGGATGAATTAAAGCGGTTTAGCGCGATCGGCGGTATTTGCAAGCCGATGGACCGGTGCGTGTCGAGGCCGTGGTTTAACTGGCACTATGCCCATTAAGTCTCCACGTTCCCACAATCAAAGGGTCTGATATTTATTAACGATGACAACCAAACGCTTGCTAAAGCCAATTGCCATTGCTGCTGCACTGCTGTTGACCGGCGCGCTTGGCTGTCAGCAGCCTGCTGCTGACGAAGTCACCGGTGCGCTCGACGGCGATACAACCGACTCCCCCAGCGAGAGCGCGACTGAAACACCGGGTGCGGGCACGACTGTTACAGCTGCCTACAGCGTTCTTGAAGAACGATTTCAAACCGAAATTGTCAACATCGGTCTCGAACAACTGGGTTACGAGATCGCCGAACCTAAGGAAATCGAATACGCGACCATGCATGTCGATATTGCCAACGGCGGCACCGATTTTACCGCCGCCCACTGGCAGCGATTGCACAGCGAGTTCTTCAAAAATAGTGGCGACGACGACAAGCTCGAGCGCGTCGGCACGATCGTCGATAACGTTCTTCAGGGGTACGCGATCGACAAACGTACTGTTGAGGTCTACGGAATTGCCAATCTCCAGGATCTCCAGAACCCCGAAATTGCCGCACTTTTTGATACCGACGGTAACGGTAAAGCTAACCTGACCGGCTGCAATCCTGGCTGGGGCTGCGAGCTCGTCATCGAGCACCATCTCGCAGAGTACGGTTTAACCGAGACAGTCGAGCACGACCAAGGGCAATACTTTGCCCTCATTGCTGACACGATCGCGCGCTACAACCAAGGCGAGCCAGTTCTCTACTACACGTGGACGCCCTTGTGGGTGAGCGGCGTCCTCCCACCGGGTGAAGCAGTTGAATGGGTGGAAGTGCCCTACACGTCACTGCCAGAGGCGCAAGGAGATGTATCCAAAGATTTAACTACAGCTGAAGGAAAGAACCTGGGCTTTGCCGTCGATCGCCAAATGGTATTGTCCAACGACAAGTTCTTGGCGGCGCATCCCGCCGCCCGCCGCTTCTTCGAGCAGGTGGCGATTCCTATCGAGGACATTAGCGCCCAAAACCAACTGATGCAGGATGGTGAGGACGGTCTCGACGATATCCGCCGCCATGCAGAAGCATGGATTACCGAGCATCAAGAAGTATTCGACCGCTGGTTGGCAGCTGCCCGCCAAGTGAATTAGAAACCGCTCAAGGCAGCAAACTCGCAACCCAGGTTAGTCGTTTTCAATACGGTGGCAAACCCAGCCGAGCGAGGACGAAAAACATTCTTCACACGTGGTTGGATTGATGCAGTTCAGGACCTTTTTATAAAGCCGAAGATAGCATGCATTTGACCTGAAGCTCGCCTGTCATCTCCCCCTCGCCAAGAAGAACGGGCGCGATCGCCGACAAAGACCGTCTCGATACGCAACGGGCAACTTCAATCGAGTTGAGTTTGTAAACGCGTTCCCGCGTTTGTCTGGCGTTTTTTGTATGGGGGTTAAAAGTTTTGATATGGGGTTAAATAGTAATGAATAATAGCGATCTGTGGCACGCTGGCATGTTCGATCCAGCAAAACGGACGCGATAGAGGCTTATTCAACATTTACCCCCACTTACTTAGATGGTGTGATGATGTCTGGCAAATCTGTTACTAATGGGCTATTCCTCAACCGGGCTCGAACGTGGCTCCCACGCGTTTCACCAGCATGGATTGCCTGCGTGCCCCTGGCAGCGCTGCTTGTTGCAATCGTCAGCACGGCAGCTGGAGCGCAGTCTGGCGATGCACCCAGCTTGCAAGAGTTAAAAGCAACGCTCGATACGATTTGGGTACTGTTGGCTGCAATTTTGGTGGTGTTTATGAACGCCGGCTTCGCGATGTTGGAGACGGGTTTTTGCCGTCAAAAGAATGCCGTCAGCTTGCTGTCAAAGAACTTGATTGTCTTTGCCCTCGCCACGATCGCGTTTTGGGCGGTTGGGTTCTCTTTGATGTTCGGGTCGGGCGGCCTAATGGGGCTCGGCGGTTGGTTCTTGACAGGGGAGCCGAGTGCTTACGGACTCAGTCCTTTTCCAGAAGGGCTCCCCGTTGCGGTCTTCTTTCTGTTCCAGGCTGCTTTCGCCGGAACCGCTGCGACGATCGTTTCGGGAGCAGTCGCCGAGCGCATCAAGTTCGGCACCTTCACGATCTTCAGCCTATTGCTGGTGGCATTTGCTTACCCGATCGCCGGGCATTGGGTGTGGAGCAGCAACGCATGGCTGGGAGATCTGGGTTTTTCGGACTTTGCCGGTTCGACTGTGGTGCACTCAGTCGGCGGCTGGGCGGCATTGATGGGCGCGGCATTCCTCGGACCGAGGACGGGCAAGTACCGGCGCGACGGTCGCATTAGTGGTATTCCTCCCCACAATATGAGCATTGCTACCCTCGGCGCGCTCATTCTCTGGATCGGCTGGTTCGGCTTCAACCCCGGCTCGGAATTAGCGGCCAACGAAAACGTTCCCTACATTGCCTTGACAACCAACCTGGCCGCAGCCGCCGGCGGTATCACCGGCACGGTGACGTCCCGGCTCCGCTTCGGCAATCCCGATCTGTCAATGACGATCAACGGTATTTTGGCAGGTTTGGTAGCTATTACAGCGTCGTGTGCGGGCGTCGGATATTTCGGGGCCGTCATCATCGGCGCGATCGCGGGGACACTTGTGGTGTTTTCGGTGGAGGCGTTCGACAGCTTGCACATCGACGATCCCGTCGGAGCGATTTCCGTTCACTTGGTCAACGGTATTTGGGGCACGTTAGCGGTCGGCTTTTTCGACCTAAAGACCGGCTTGCTCTTCGGCGGTGGCTTAACACAGCTCGGCGTGCAAATCCTCGGAATTCTTAGCATCGGCGTTTTTACAGTCGCTCTCTGCTCGATTTTCTGGTCGGTTCTGCGTAGCGTTATCGGGCTGCGTGTCGATAGACACGAGGAGATCCAAGGTCTCGACATTGGCGAACATGCGATGGAAGCTTACGCGGGCTTCGTGAAGGAAGCGGATCGCACGGAAAGCTATCTCGAATCCGCCGGAGAATAGCACCAAGCTCTTGCCAGCCCTGCTTTTAGAGTGGCAGGCCGGTCGGTCCGGTCGCTTGGAATGGGGCGTCGGGTGTTTGCGAGCGAGAGGGCAAGGACCTTTAACTGCAAGGGAACGAGCAATGCGCCAAACTTGCTGCCAGACGGATGCCCGGACTAAACGCGAGCAGTGAGAGCAACGTCATGATGTTGCGGGCAATGTTATGAAATAAAGGCTCGGCTGTTTAGTGCACTCCCATTATTAGTTGCGTTCCGCGTTGTTGCTATGTCCGAACCGATTGCGACCGCTACGCCCGAAACACCTGCCGATACCAACCCCGATGCAACCCGCACGGCAACCTTAGCAACGACCGTTGAGACACTGGCGCTGGACCGCCTTAAATACCACTTGTTGCTTTGCGCCGATCAAACCAAGCCGAAATGTTGCAGTAAGGCAGCCGGTCTGGAAGCGTGGGATTACCTCAAGCGCCGCCTCAAGGAGTTGGAACTCGATCGCCCGATTGGCGATCGCCCCTACTGCGTGTTTCGAACCAAGGCCAATTGCTTGCGCGTTTGCGTCGCCGGACCAATTTTGTTGGTTTATCCCGATGGTGTTTGGTACCGGGATGCGACGCCACCCGTCATCGAGCGCGTGCTGCAGGAACATATTCTCGGCGGAAAAATCGTTGAGGATTACGCCTTCCACGTGCAGTCCCTAACCGACAATGCACCGCCTCCCTTGGCTGAAGAACGCAACGTTTCTTAATGGGAAAAAACCTGACAGCTCATAGTGCAAGTCGGACACGCGTCCGAAAAGAATGCCTATAATAACGTACTATCTAGGCGAGCACATCAATGCACAGCTTTGATGCCGTGGAGCGACCGGATTGTCTTGACTCTTTCCCAAACGCGCATGAAAGACACTGCCACAAAGGACAAAAAGCAGCTTCTGCTAATCGACGACGATCCAAACTTGATTCTGCTTGTCAAGGACTATCTGGAGTTTCGCGGCTACGACGTTCTGACTGCTAAGAACGGCCGCAATGCCCTAGAGGTCCTCAAAGACAGCAACCCTGACATGATCATTTGCGACGTGATGATGCCGGAGATGGACGGCTACGAACTAGTTGAAAAGGTTCGGCGGGAGTCCCGCTCGAGCTGGATTCCAATTCTGTTTCTGTCGGCAAAGGGTCAAACCCAGGATCGCATCAAGGGCTTGAGTCAAGGAGCCGATATTTATATGGTCAAACCCTTCGAGCCAGAAGAATTGGTCGCGCAGGTTGAGTCCTCACTCAAACAAGCATCGCGTCTGATGCGCCAGCCATCCAGCGGCTTGGGCGAACTCAGCGATCGCAAGCAAGTACCGCCGAACGTAGGGCTGACGCGCACGGAAACAAAAGTGGTGCAGCTCGTGGCCCAAGGTTTAGCCAATCGCGAGATTGCCGAACAGCTCAATGTCAGCCAGCGCACGATCGAAAGTCATGTCTCGAACATGCTTAACAAGACGCGTTTGCACAACCGTACGGAATTAGCGCGTTGGGTGATCGAGAGTAATTTAGCTCAGTAATCAGCACTATCGACATTAAGTACCTATAGCCCTTTCAGGGTAGATCGGAACACCCAGAGTCTTATTCAAAAAAGTTATGTTTATAACTTCTGACCTGGAGTTGTCTACAACTTTCCCTGCCGTTGCTATATCTCAGAAAGCAAGAGTTTCAGACTTATTGCAAACTTTCATTTTCGATCGAGTGTAGTTTCGACACGGCACTGGAGCGCGCAATGGCGCGCTCGCAAGAAGAACTATCGCCTGAAGCAAAGATTCACGCGTACTAAACAATTTATAATTCCTCACATGAAAAACAATTTCTGTAGGATAATCCACGCAGTGCAGCACCCCCAGTAGTCATTGACGATCCGGGCTTGGACCGACAAACTGGGGCGAATGAGTGACCGCTTACCTGCCGGTCGGTCAAACACATTGCTGCTACAGAATTTCTGCTTAGCGCTTGAGGGCGCTCGCACGTGACGTGGATGGAGGCGATCGGGAACCTCCCAATGCAAGTTCGTTGGGCGAAAAGCCCGGCCAAGCAGCGCTTACATGATATTACATTACTTTAGAGCCCCGATCGCGAGTTCGGACTCGAGCGGCGGTGATAAACTGGCGCCAATGAACGGATCGAGCCTTGTAGCTTTTCAAGACCGCTCATTACCGCGCGAGGTGCGTTGAGTTCGGTTTAACTATAAGTTTTTCAGCCCCCGAACCATCCCTCACCATCTCGAGAAACGTTACGCGACGATCGCGGCTTTGTTTCGGCACGGGAAATGTACGAAGATTGGCACGCAAAAAGTCAAACGCGCAAGGAGCAACTGTGGAATCAGCTCGTTCCCCTCTACGAGAACTTGTCCTTGCTAGAAAGGCAAATGGTGCGGTTAGTGGCGATCGCCTACGAACCCGTGGCGCGGGGTATATTCGCCGCCATGCTGCAACAAGTCGGGGTCCAGCACCCTCGGGGAAAGGCATGGACGACAGCGCACGTGAAACCCTATTGCGAGCGCTTGATTGCCGACGGGCTGCTGGTTGCCGAGCAAAGACGAGGAATGCGCTGCCAGCCTGCAATTTTAGAAGTGGCGACCCGAGACGCGATTGCTGCCGGGGAGTTCAAGCGGCTGAGCGGCGTGGTGCAACAGCTCAAACCGTTACGTCAATATGGCAAGAGCGGTCCGCTGCTTTTTGACAGCGAAGACCAGTTCGTGCGCGAGGTACGCATCGCGCTGTATCGTGGTGACTGGAAAGCGATACAGCAATACGAGCGCGATTTCCGCACGTACAGCTATTACAGAAACGAAAAACTCGCTACCTCCTCTGTACTTGTCTGGGTTAGCAGCAATCCTTTCGATGGCGAGTGGTTGGCGTCGCTGTCACCAGCTATCTACGAAACGGCTCTGTCGAGCATTCTGACCCACGCGCTCTGCAGTTTGGAATCATCCGAAGCTGCATGGGAGCAGCTCATCCGCGGGGTTGAAACCGCCACGCCCGAGCCGTCGGAGCGGGCGATCGCCACTCTCGTCGAACAATACATCTTCCGCGGCGAGCTAGAGGAAGCCGCTCGCCAGCTCGATGCCTTCGAACCCGAACGCCACGAGCGGTGTTTGTATGGGGGCTGGCTGTCCTTTCTGAAGGGGGAGAATGCTGAAGCGATCGCACAGTTCGAGCAAGGGCTGAAACGCCGGTCCAAGGAAACCGGGAAGCGCAAGAACGTGTTTTTCAAGGACTGCGGCGGTCTGTTCTTTGTTTTGGCCCTGCTGAAAGATGGCTCTCCCCAACGACTGCAGCAAGCAATCGACTATCTCAACGCTTGGAACCGTCACTTCAATGGTCACTGGCTGCAGCCGAGTCACCAGGTACTCGCTGCGGTAACGGAGTTTTGTCAGTCTGGCAATCCGGGACTGCAGGAACTCGCCTGCCAATACGGCAGCCTCGCTCCCAACGAAGTCATCAGTATCGAGCATCTCATCAACGCTCTGTGCATTTATTGGCTGGACAAGCAAGCAGCCCAAGAGTCCTTGCCTGTCTTCTTAGACGAGCTGTGCGGGCTGGCCGAACGAGCGGGATACTACTGGCTGGCAGAGCAGTTTGGCGACCTATCGATTCGGGCCAAGCTCGGCGATCGCCAAGACCGAGCCAGCATCGAGTTGCGGAAAGAAATTGCCGACGCCAATACCCTGGCCGACATCGTGCGACCAAGAGAACCTTGGGAGTTTGCCCTCGATGCACTGGTTGAACTGCAGCCACCCGCGATGAGTGCAGCTGAGGCCGTCGAAGAAAACAACAAACGCTTGGCATGGTTCTTGACGTGGTACGCGAGCGATCGCTGGTCGCTGCAGCCGCGCGAGCAAAAGATTGGAGCCAGCGGTCAGTGGAGTAAGGGACGTCCCGTTGCTCTCAAACGCCTCTACAAAGACCCGGATGAATTTACTTACTGCACCGCCCAAGACCGACTGGTCTGCGGTTGGGTCCGGCGAGAGCAATACGGCCCGTATGGCTACACGGAGTATCGACTTGCTTCCCAGGCCTTAAAGTCCCTCGTCGGCCACCCGTTAGTGTTTTTGGATGACGGCGCGACCCGAATGGATTTGGTCGCCGGGGAACCAGAGCTGCGAATCGAGAAAGGGAAATCGCAGCAGCTGACTGTAAAGCTGGTGCCGCCGCTACCACACCACTGCGACGTCCTGGCAATTAAGGAAGCCTCCACCCGTCTCAAGGTGATTGAAATCACGGCCAAACATCGCCGCATCGCCAGCATTCTCGGGGATAGCAACCAGCTTAAGGTTCCTGAGTCCGCGCGCGAACGCCTGCGGGACGCGATCGCCGCTGCATCGAGTCACGTGGCGGTGCAATCGGATATTGGGGGGGTGAGCAACCTGAGGGAAGTTCCCGCCGAGAGCAAGCCCCACTTCCAAATCCTGCCGGTTGGAGAAGGGTTGAAGGTGGCTGCACGAGTGCGTCCGTTTGCAACTGGCGGACCCGATTATGTGCCGGGAGAAGGAAGCCCGACAGCGATCGCCGAGGTGGCCGGAGAGCGCCTGCAAACCAATCGCGATTTGCAGGCCGAAAAGCAACGTCTGGACGAGGTGCTGGCAGCTTTGCCGACATTAACACGCCACGAAGAAGCAGGCGGTGAGTGGTCGCTCGCAGAACCGGACGCCTGTTTGGAGATGTTGTTGGAGCTCCAAGAGCTCGGCGAAGGCGCTTCGGTGGAATGGCCGGAAGGAGAGAAACTGCGGGTCGGCCACCGCGCTGACGCGAGTCACTTTCAGTTGAGCTTGGCAAAAAAGCAAGATTGGTTCGCGATCGACGGCTCTCTGCAACTCGATAACAACCTCGTCCTGGATATGCAGGAGTTGCTAGATTTACTCGCCCGCACCCCCGGACGCTTCCTGCCCCTCGGGGACGGGCAGTTTTTGGCCCTGACACAGTCTTTCCGCAAGCGCCTGGAGGAATTGCGCGCGTTTGCAACGAAACGCGGCAACAGCTATGGGTTGCATCCCCTAACCGCTCACGCGATCGAGGACTTTACCGAAGAAGTCGGGAAGCTTAAAGCAGACAAGCATTGGCGAGAGCGCGTCCGTCGCCTGCGCGAAATGGAAACATTGCAACCGCAGGTGCCATCAACGCTGCAGGCTGAGTTGCGCGATTACCAACAGGAGGGATTCTGTTGGCTGGCTCGGCTGGCCCATTGGGGAGTGGGGGCGTGCTTGGCCGACGACATGGGCTTGGGTAAGACCCTACAAGCGCTGGCAGTCGTCCTCACCCGCGCGCCTCAGGGACCGACGCTCGCGATCGCGCCCACCTCGGTCTGTGGCAACTGGGAAGCAGAGGCAAGCAAATTCGCCCCGACGCTGAATCTCCTCAGTCTCGACGGCGATCGCCAGCAACTTCTCGACCGGCTTCAACCTTTCGACCTGCTCGTGTGCAGCTATGGGCTTCTGCAACAGGAGGACGTGGCCGCCATGCTCGCCAAGGTGTCTTGGGAAACGGTCATCCTCGACGAGGCGCAGGCGATAAAAAATGCGGCCACGAAACGATCGCGGGCGGCAATGTCTTTGCAGGCCGGATTCAAGTTAATTTTGACGGGCACGCCGATCGAAAATCACTTGGGCGAACTGTGGACTCTCTTTCAGTTCATCAATCCGGGTTTGCTCGGTTCCCTAGAGAGCTTCAACCAACGCTTTGCTTATCCGATCGAACGAGATCGCAACAAACAGGCACGCGAGCGTCTTAAAAAACTAATTCGGCCCTTTTTGTTGCGCCGCCGCAAGAGCCAGGTTCTCGAAGAGCTGCCAGCCCGCACGGAGATTGCGTTGCGCGTCGAGCTGAGCCTCGAGGAGAGGGCTTTTTACGAGGCGTTGCGACGAGAGGCGTTGGCGAATGTGTCAGACAGCAAAGCGGCAGCGGGGCAGAAGCACTTGCAAGTATTAGCCGAAATTATGCGCTTGCGACGGGCTTGTTGCCACCCGCGCCTCGCGAACGACCAGGTGAACCTGCCCAGTGCAAAGCTGAAGTGCTTCGGCGAAGTCCTAGCGGAACTGTTAGAGAACAACCACAAAGCTCTAGTGTTCAGTCAGTTTGTCGATCATTTGCAGATCGTCCGCGAGTATCTGGAGACCCAAACTATTCGGTATCAGTACCTCGATGGCAGTACGCGGGCCGCAGATCGCCGCAAGCGGGTCCAGGCGTTTCAGGCTGGAGAGGGCGATGTCTTCTTAATCAGCCTGAAGGCTGGAGGCACGGGTTTGAATCTGACGGCGGCAGACTACGTCATTCACCTCGACCCTTGGTGGAACCCAGCGGTTGAGGACCAAGCCTCCGATCGCGCCCATCGCATCGGCCAGCAGCGCCCGGTAACCATCTACCGACTGGTGACTGTCAGCACCATTGAGGAGAAAATCATCGACTTGCACCGCCACAAGCGCGATCTTGCCGATAGCTTACTTGCAGGCACTGATGCAGGCGGCAAGCTCTCCACTCACGAACTTCTGAAACTTATGGGCGCGTAGTTGCCGCGCGCAGCAGCAACGCTAGCTCTCTTCGCGCTCGACAACTTCACTGCCGGCAATCGCGAAGCCCCAAGCTGGATGCTTGTCTGCCAGATGCCGAGCGGCATCGACTTCGCCCAGCCGACACAGCTCGACCAGTTGCCGATAGCCGGATTCGCGATCGCTGCAACGGCCGAGACGGCGATCGCCGATCGGTCGGGCAAATGCATCGATGTTCCCGAGTTTCTTCATGGCGGTTGCCGGTGCTTGCGCGTGACGTGCGAGGAGCAGGCGATCGCGTCCTGTCCTAGCTCGCACATTATCTCGCAAGCTGAGGTGACGCTGGTGGAACGCCCGGCACCTCAAATCGAGAGACTCCCATGCGGTCGTGGATTGTCGGGCGCGATCGCGCGCTGACATGCGGTAGGCAACGACGGCGATCGCGCGGCCGCCACCGAGCCAAGCGCTAAACTTAAACCAGCCGCATCCGAGCACTGCCAAGGCCTAAGGTGCCGGGCATTCGAGCCGGGGTGACACTTCCGCTGACCTCCGACAGCGATTGTGCGACTAGACCGCTTGCAAAACTTCCGATTGGCTTTACGGCGCTTCAAGAGGCGTTGTAGGCGGTCTGCTTGTAGTAGCGAGGAGGGGTGTCGAGCTGCATGCTGCGAATCATCACTAATGTTGCCGAGGCTCGGATGGAGCTGCGGCGTATCGGCAACCGCATTCGCGACATTCAAATTGCCGACCGGGAAGCGGCCGTGCGCGAGCTGTTCGGTCGAGTTCGGCGTATCGGCGATCGCGCGATCTTTGAAGCCGGCGCCCGCGAACCGCTCCGCACGACTGGCTCGGAACTGGATGCAGCGTATCAACAGCTTTCCAAAGAAGCTATCGACGCCCTGCGCGCAGCCTATCGCGAGGTCGAGGCCTTTCACCGCCAGCAACTGCTGCACCCCTGGGTGCAGTTCGGCGCGGGCGGACGCGTCTGGGGTCGGCGCTACCAGCCAGTGGATTGCGCGGGGATTTATGTGGACGGCGGTCAGTCCGCTGGCGCAGCAACGACGATCGCCCTGGCAGTGCCAGCTCGAATAGCGGGCGTGGCGCGCGCGGTTTTAGTTGCAGCCCCGGAAGCCGACGGGCGCGTGCACCCAGCCGTCCTGGTGGCAGCGCAGGAAGCAGGCATTACCGAGATCTATCGCGTGCGGGGAGCTGCCGCGATCGCAGCGCTAACGTACGGTACCGAGACGATTCCTGCCGCCAATGCAATCGCGGGGGTCGGCGATGTGGATGTGGCGCTGGCGAAACAGCTGGCCTACGGCACGACGGGCGTTGACGGGCTGCAGGGACTGACGGAGTTGGCAATCGTGGCTGATGACAGTGCCGACCCAGCAATAGTGGCCGCAGATATGCTGGCCGAAGCCGAACGGGATTCGATGGCAGCTGCCGTGTTGCTGACAGCAGACATCGATTTTGCCCGGGGTGTTCAAAAGGCTGTAGAGCAATTGCTGCCAGCACACCCGCGCCGGACGCTCGCTGAAAAGGCGATCGCCCATTACGGATCGATTGCGGTAGTCGGGTCGATGGCTGAGGCGATCGCGCTAGCAAACGAGTTTGCGCCTGAGCGTCTAGCACTTGCAGTGCGGGATCCGTGGGCGCTGCTGGAGTCGGTGCGCCATGCAGGGACGATTTTCCTCGGGCAAGAAACTCCTTTGGCGGCGGGCGATTACCTGGCTGGCTGCGATCGCGCCTTGCCGGCGTCGGGGGGAGCGCGCTACGCATCTGGTGTGGGCGTAGAGACATTCTTGAAGGCATCTAGATTAGTGCAGTACCCTGCTGCTGCGCTGGAAGGCGGGATAGCGACCCTGGCAACGCTTGCCGATTTGGAAGGACGCTACGCCCAAGTCAAGGCTTTATCCCTACGCCAGCAACTGGATGATAAGAGCGCGTTCGGCTGAGATGCCTTTGGAACTGTAGAGAACAGCTTAAGAGGTACGGCGATCGCGGGCATAGGACCTGCCTTGCCAAGCGCTAGTTGCTGGCTGCGCGATCGTCAGAAATCGCCTGCTGGCAAGACGCGGCTTCAAAACGCAACTGTTGCTTTAAGCCCCCCGACTGCACCACCATCGCGTCACGCGGGGCAGTTTGCGAACGTCACTGCAGGGAGGCTCGCCTCCTAAAACGGCTTGCGCGCGACCCAGTACTTACTCGCGAGGTAGTTGTAGACAGATTCCACCTCGAAACCAGCACTCCGCAGGCGATCTTCTAGATTGTCGGTGATGTAGTGCTTGTAGTAGGGCTCGTGGAACGTAGCCGGAAAGTTTTTCATAAGCGGCAGCATCTCCGGCGAGTCAATCGCCTGAACCGAGTCGCAAATAACAAACGTCCCGCCCGGCTGTAACACGCGATAAATCTCGTTGATGACATTCTGGCGCGCGTCGCCCGGCAGCTCGTGAAACGAAAACACGCAGGTGATGCCGTGGAAATAGCTGTCGGCATAGGGCAACTGTTCGGCATTCGCTTGCAGCAACTGCGGCAGCTCGCCCGGCAGCTCAGACATCAGCGCATTTGCCTTGCGCAAGTAAGCAGGCGACAAATCCGTCCCGTACAACGAGGCTTGGGAAAGCGCTGCCCGCAACATGCGCAACGTCCGACCCGTCCCGCAGGCCACATCGAGCACGCGTACCAATGATTGAGGAACCGCTGCGAAGGCATACTCCAAACCCTGCTTCAGCGGAGCTAAAATGCGACGGCGCATGGCATCTGCCGAGCCGTTGAACAGTAATTCCACCTGTAGGTCGTAAAGCTCGGCTGAGGAGTCGCTAAGGTAGCCGTCAGTTTGGTTGTGGAATTTCTGCAGGTAATATTTCGGATAGCCTTCAGTGCTGACATCTGCAGGTACATCTTGATAGCGACGATTGCGAACGCATTCCCAGGTGTTCGGCAAGTCCAAGACTAATGCTGGGTAGAGCGTCAAGAAATCCAGCCAAGGGTTATCAAACAGCAGGCTTTTTGGGTAAACCCCGCACTCGGCGTCGTGCCAATCGGCGGACTGAAGCCGCTCTAAACGCTGTTGGAGGAAGGCAAAGGTCTCATCCGCAACTGCAACGGTGTCAGGCTTAGGCACGAAGCTGAATGTCTTTGCCAATCGCGTCGCTGTCGTTTTGTGTGCCAGGGCAAATGCCGCTTTGCTCTGCTGGAGTAGGTCGTATGCCGATTTCAGAAGTGGGTTGAGTGCTTGGGACAGTCGGTCGATGTTCGGCGTAGAAGTCATGGGCTATCGGTAAGCGAAGCAATAATGCGATTGCTTGCATCGCTTTATGTCAAGAATCTTTGAACAATCTTTTATTATATCAACCCAAGGAAGTGCTTAGTCAGATAGCAGATTGGGAACCTTTACCCCTCGGGATTGTTGGCCTCATCAGCGATCGACATTGTGAAAATTGGTATAACCAAGCCATTTATAGGAAGCTGGCGGCGTCTCCCGTAGGAGAACGTCCCGCCCGACAGTTGTTTTCAAGACCTCAAAAATCCCCACCCCCGAGGGATGTTCGGACAGAACTAAGCAATCGCACACCGCTCGGGGGAAAGCCTTTCCAAGGATCGGGATATTGGTTTGGCTTGTCGGACGGCTTGCATGCATTTTTTGAAGTTACGGCCGGATTGCTGAAGTCGTTGCGCAGAATCGCGATCGCGCCGGCGTGCTGGAACCGCAAAGTTGCAGGATATTGCAAGCAGACCGTTACCGCTTGCAGAACCCTTACTGCTCGCGGAGGACCTGACGGTATTTCTAGCAAGCTTGTTGTCAGTAAGGCTTCCTACCAACCGGATTTTTCAACAAGTATGAAATCGCAGTCTGCCAGCACGACCTAGACTTGGAGAAGATAAATCCAAGAGGCAACCCATGAGCTACGATTACGACCTATTCGTCATCGGCGGGGGCTCCGGTGGCATCGCTGCTGCGCGCCGGGCAGCTGGCTACGGAGCCAAAGTCGGCCTCGCCGAAGTCGATCGCCTTGGGGGCACCTGTGTCAATCGCGGCTGCATTCCCAAAAAGCTGATGGTCTATGCGTCGCATTTTCCCGACTTTTATGAAGATGCCACCGGCTACGGTTGGTCGCCGGTCAACAGTCAACTCGATTGGCCGCACCTCGTCTCGGCGATCGATAAGGAACTGCGCCGCCTCAACGACATCTACGTGACGAAACTGGCCGAAGTGGATATTCATCGGACTTACTCGCGGTTGTTAGATCCCCATACCGTCGAAGCGGGCGATCGCAAAGTCACGGCCGATAAAATCCTCATTGCTGTTGGCGGCAAACCCGTTCATCCCTCCATTCAAGGCATCGAGCACGCTGTTAGCTCCGACGCCATGTTTTCTTTGCCCGAACAGCCAAAGCGCATGCTCGCGATCGGCAGCGGCTACATTGCCTCAGAGTTTGCCTGCATTCTTCACCACCTCGGCACTGAAGTCACCCAGTTCACCAAACACGACCTCATCCTCAAGGGCTTCGATGACGATCTCCGCGAACACCTACAAAATTCAATGGGCGAACAGGGCATCCGGATCCTGCAGAAAAGTCAAGTCGGGTGGCCGGTGCAGATCGAACGCGTCGACAGCGGTTTAAAAGTATGCTTCGAGCAGGGCGACCCGATTGAAGTAGATCTGATCCTCAGTGCCGTCGGTCGCCGCCCGAACTTAGAGAAACTCGGACTTGAAAATGCCGATGTCGAAACCTCCAGCGGCGCGATCGCGGTGGACGAACATAGCCGCACGACGCAACCCAACATCTACGCGGTCGGAGACTGCACCAATCGCGTCAACCTCACGCCCGTTGCCATCCGCGAAGGTCGCGCCTTCGTCGATACAGAATACGGCAAGCAACCCTGGGTAATGAGCCACGAAAACGTGCCGTCCGCGATCTTCACGACGCCCGAAGCAGCTTCCGTCGGACTAGGTGAAGCGCAGGCTCGCGAGCGCTACGGCAACGAGGCGATCGACACCTACCGCGCCCGGTTTGCTGCCACTTATTACGCTTTGACTCCGCGCCGCCAGCGCTCGATGCTCAAGCTTGTAGTCGAGCGAGACAGCGATCGCGTCCTCGGCGTGCATATGGTCGGCGACCACGCGGCAGAGATTATTCAAGGCATGGCGATCGCGGTGAAGATGGGTGCCAAGAAAGCTGACTTCAATGCCACGGTCGGCATTCACCCATCTGTTGCCGAAGAGTTCGTGACAATGTAAGTGCGCTCAAGATTTAAGTGCGGACAAAGATTTTGCGATACTTTGCGCCGTTGCGCGATCGAAAAACAGTGCACTTACTATTCTTGGAAGCGCACTGTTTTTAACTGATTCAGAACTCAGAGATGCCGCCACAAAACTGACGGGCAAGCGGGGCAAGTCGTGGAGGTAAAGATACTTCAACTACAGTCTTGAAAGTTGTGATTTTGCCGCATAATAGATGATAATTTTAATCGATATAGACACCCTCACCATTCACCTTTAAGACCCGAAAATTTAGCTTGTCTTGCGATGATTTCACCTGAAGAGATTGCCCGCCCCGAGGTTCTAAGTCTTTGTGAAAATGCTCGTAAGCAACTGTTGAGTTAATATCCGGAAGCGTATTACCAAAAGGGTCGGAAGATGCGCCCCAACCGATTATTTGTGACCGGGTTCCATCTGTTGAATTGCATTATCATATCCGACAGTTTCCTGACCGGACCCAATCTCAACCTCGAGCGGATCTCGCCCCTACGACGAGTCAAAAACACCATCGTCTAGCGTTCCTTGGCAATGGGCTTTGTTCGTTTTCCCCAGGTGCTACACGGTTGACTCTTAAGTTCGTTGAGCGACCGGCTTGCGGGCACAAACATCCCCACCTTGCTATGTTCCGTGCAAGGGTTTTACGAGGAGTATTCCGAGCTTAATGCCCACCAAATATTTCCAACACCCACCCGTACGGTCTCCAGTGCTGTAAGTCCTCAGCAATGACCCCCCTGAAGAACGTCGTTAATGTTAATATTCCGCTGCCGTCGCCTAGATCCAACAACACTCCGGCGATCGCCGCACTCCAGGCGCAACGGGTTTACTGTTGTTAAATAGGAAAGAACGCTCACCACATCAGGCACGCGGTTATGTCCGAGATGCCAACGTCAATCGCGCAGCACTACCACGAGCGCACCAAGTACGACCCAGATACCCTCGCCGCCAAAAACCGAGCGCTTGACTGGGACAATCAGCCCGTACCGTTCAAAACCTACAAGATCGGCACCACCTACGACCTCAAGCCTTATCTCCACGACCCGCAGCCCGAAGCCGACCCGGATTGGCGTCGGTGGCAGAGGTTGTCGCTGTTTTTACGCTGCAGTTACGGCATCACGGCCAAAGTCTCACCTCCGGGCAGCGATCCGATGTATTTGCGAGCGTCGCCTTCAGCTGGTGGGTTGTACCCCGCGGAACTTTATTTGATCGTGCGCGGCATGGCTTTCATGCCTCCCGGGCTTTACAACTATCAATGCCTCACGCACAAGCTAGTCCATTTCTGGGAAGATTCGGTCTGGTCCGAGCTGCAAGCTGCGTGCTTCTGGCATCCGGTGCTTGAAAATACTCAGCTTGCCTTGGTAACGACGGCGGTGTTTTTCCGGTCGGCCTGGCGCTATGAAGATCGCGCGTACCGGCGCATTTTCCTAGATACTGGCCATCTGCTCGGCAACCTCGAACTGATCGGTTCGCTGACCGATTTGCGCCCGCATCTGATTGGCGGCTTCAACGACGATACAGCCAACGCGTTGCTTTATCTGGACGCCGATCGCGAGGGCGTCACGGCGATCGCGGCCCTGGCCGACCAACTCGAAATCGACCAAAATCTCACGCCAAGACGGCTTACGGTCCTACCGTCGGGAACGACGACGTACTTCCCGAGCCTTCCCGATGGCGAATTGCTGCACTATTTACACCAACAAACTCGCATCAAAACCGAACCCTCTGGCGAGATGCTGCGGCGGCAACCCGAATCCATCCAGGAAGACAAATACAACTTTCCATTCTGCTTGAAGGTACCGGTCACCAGCCCTGGCATTGATTGGGAGTCGGACCTCAGCGGACTGCCGACAACAATGCTGCGGCGGCGATCGACGCGCGCCTACACCGGCTCTAATTTGAGCCTCGAAGAGTTAAATGCGCTGCTTCACTTCACCTACCAGCCGCAAGCTTACGCCGATGACGGTCTCGACCCGATGCCGGACTATTTCGACCTGAATTTAATTTCCACGTTTGTTGCCGTATCGGGCGTCAGCGATCTGGAGGCAGGCTGCTACTACTTCGCGCCCATGGCTCAAGAGTTGCGGCAGATTCGCTTCAAGAATTTCCGACGTGAGTTGCACTACCTTTGTCTCGGCCAGGAACTCGGACGCGATGCAGCAGCCATCGTTTTCCATACTGCCGACCTGCGGCAGGCGATTCAGCGCTACGGCGATCGCGTCTATCGGTACTTACATGCCGATGCCGGACATCTCGGGCAGCGGTTGAACTTGGCAGCCATCCATTTGGGACTGGGCGCGAGCGGAATTGCGGGCTTTTTTGACGACCTCGTCAATGACGTCCTCGGTATTCCCGAAGACGAAGCCGTTCTCTATATAACAACCCTCGGGCAACCGCGCGTCCAGCCGTCGGTTTGAAGCAACTGCTCGATCGCATTCGGCGATTGCCCGCCCGCGATGCACGCCAATCCGACAAGATTTCCCCTGGTGAATGATTCCTGTCGCAATCCGGGTGGACTGTTACTGGGAAAACTGAATGCGAGCGATCGCTCGGCAACCTTATTCCACCAGCGTTACCTGAGAAGGATTCCTCTGGATACACGCTGACGCGATGTGAATGCCGGGTGACAGCTTTCACCCCATCTAGTAGAGGTAATTTAACGTCACGGCTGGAGCTTTTTCCGGTCGAAGGCAGTCTTAATCCATGTCTTGGCGAAGCAACATCTGCTCGCGTAGCGCAATTACATGCGATGCCTCTTTTCAACGATTGGCTGACCCCAGTCCCTACCCAGCAAGGAGCTTGACACCATGTTCGACTTACTCATCATTGCCGGATTCGCCCTTACCCCCGTTATTATTCAGCATTACATGACAAACCGTCTGACGATCGTCGATTCAGATAGGCTCCGCGAAGCACAGCCTGAATCGTTTGGCGACTGAGCGATTCGTTCGAGCAAAGGGCGCGCCTGGGTTTCGTCGGTTTTGTACTTCTTCATACACGCGAACGATCGTTGGCACCTCGCCGCGCTATCGGAGGCGCGATCGCCTGCTCGTTCGCAATTAGCTCTCAGGTTGCAGCCGACGCTGATAGTCGGGCAACGTTATTTCTAGCGTCCTAGCGCTCCTCCCGCCAAGTGTTTGTCTGCCGAAAGCATCGGTGCGTCCGAAAGTTGCGCCTCATCGAGCCGGGAAAACAGCTGCCAGCCCTTCTCGGGCAAGAGAGTCGAGTCCTCGCGATCGCCGCGGGCAGAGCAGCGGTGCAGATCGGCTTAAATGAGAAAGACCAACTTACCCTGCCTGCAGCCGAGGAACCGCACTATGCTTCAGCAACCTTCCCGGCAAGACGCCCAGCGGCAAGAGCTGGACGTGCCGATTCCAATTCCACTCGGGATCGGACTGGCGCTGACGTTGCTCACCGTTGTCATCGTTCCCGAGCGGAGCTATCTCGGCGAGTTGTTGTTCGAACGGGGCTTCACTCAATACGTTGTTATCTATTTTGCGTGGGTTGTCGCGGCCTTCACCGGTCTTAAAGCCTACAAGCTCGCGATCGAACAGCAAGTTGCGAACCGTGCTTGGGTCCCGGGCTCGTCGTACCTGAAACCCGCCACCGGGCCCCAGGTGGCACAGCTTTACGAGAACTTGGCGCGATCGCCTCACTTGGCACCTGCACGCTACCGTCGCGCGTTGGGGACCTACATCCAAACAGGCAGCGCCCGGCAAGCAACCGAGCAAGCGGCCGACGATTCATCGTTCTATCAATCAGCATCGGGAGCGTCCTACGCCTTTCCACGCATCCTAGTGTGGGCGATTCCGTTGCTCGGGTTTATCGGCACGGTGGTTGGCATCAGCGGGGCGGTGGCCGGGTTTTCTGGGTTTCTGGATGCCGCCGCCGATGTGGATAGCCTGCGCGAGGGCATTGGCAATGTAACAACGGGCTTGGCTGTGGCATTCGATACCACGCTGCTGGCATTGCTGCTTAGCGTGCTGGTGATGGTGCCGCTCTCGCTGGTGGAACGTCTAGAAGCCCGCTTACTGCTAAATCTAGATATTTACATCAGCGATCGCCTGTTATCCAAGCTCGACGAGCCGACCGAAGAGCGCGTCAGCGATGTCATCCGCGACGCTGTGGCCGGCTCGATCCAAGCGCACATGCCCGCACCAGAGGCGTTGCTTCAGCCCGCACGCGACTACGCCGAACGCGCCGCCAGCGAACTCGCCCAAAACTTCATCGCCGAAGTCGGTCCGGTGCGCGAGGTGGCCGGACAATTGCTCGCACGCTTGCAAACCGAAAGCGAGTGCACCTTCGAGCGTCACCAATCCCTCGCCGAGGCGATCGCCCGCCAGCACGACGTGCAGCAAACTGCTGTAACTGCTGCAATCGACGAACTTCGCACCGCCACTGCCATGCTGCTCGGCGAGCTGCAAGCGAGCAACGCCGATGCAACCGCTCGCTTGCAGGACCGCGCGGCCGAACTCGCCCAACATCTGGAAGCGGCGGCGGCTGCCCTCGACCAACGCGTTGCCAGCATCGAGCGCCTGGCCGCTCAAACTGCCGAGCTCGCCCAACTGCACGCCAGCGTCGAGGGGGCGATCCGCGATCTCCAAACCGGTAACAAACTGCAAGCAACCTTCGACGGCGTCAGCGATCGCCTCGCGCAACTCAAGCCCGTCTTGGAGCAGTTGCGCCAGCCGCGCCGCATCATCCTGATGGAAAATAACGACGAGTAGACGAGTAAGCCATGCGCCGCCCCTCTACCCCGCTCGCGCGCCCGCAACTGGAACTGTTTCCCTTCCTGTCTGTTCTGGCTTGCACCATTGGCAGTTTGATTTTGCTGATTGTCGTCATTGCCGCTCAAATGCTCGATAGCGATCGCGAGGTAGCGATCGTGGCACGGCTCGAAGCGGGACGCACCCAGCAAAAAGTACCGCGCTACATCGAAATCCGCGGCGATGGTGTTGTTATCCATCCCGGTGAAGTCTTCGTGTCGGTCCTCAATCTTGATGACGCTAAATCGCCCTTAGTACAGTTACTCGACGAGATCGAACAGCGACGCGATTCGGAGTATCTGATCGCCGCCGTGCGCCCCAGCGGCGTTTCCCTATTCGACGCCGTCCGCACGCTCATCGAGCGGCGCGAGATCGACCTGGGCTTCGAGCCTATTGATGAGACCTGGCAATTGCGCGTTGAAGCAGGAGCCGAAGCGTTACCGAATTCGCCCTGAACGGATTTCTCTCGAAGCGCGTTTGCTTCGAAACCCTGCGTAACTCGGCTACCACCGGACACAACTGCCGCCGGTCACAAATGCCGCCAAATTTGTGCGACCGCCTCAACGCTCGCCTCGGCTTGCTTTCCATACACCTCTACTCCTCGACCGAGCTATGCACCGCCGCCGTCCCATCCGCTTTACTGCTCCCGAGCAGAACCTGGATTCTTTCCTCGATATCCTCACCAATACGGTCGGCGTATTGATGTTCATCGGCCTGTTCGTCAGCCTCGTGGCCGTGGAAACTGGCACGATCGTCCGGACACCCTTGGTCGCTCCCAGCCGCAAGCAAGCTCATTTCCTCGAAGCCAACGGCAACGAAGTTTTCAACTTGACCGCCAGCATGAATTCCGTAGACGTGCAGGTTGATGGATATGCTTACGAGCTACCGGATTGTCCCGAGCCCTTGCCCCCGAGGTCCAAAACCTACAACGCTTGGGACCGCTACCTAGATCGAGTGGGGGACTACCAGCGCTGCCTCGAGGCGCGCTCGCAGCAGCTGAAGAACTTCCGTACCACCACTGATGATTACCGCGTGCGCCTTTCCGGAACGGGCGCAATCGAATTCGAACTGGTCGCCAATGCCGATGGCGAGTCGTCCGGCGACCTGGCACGCCCAGGTTCGGAGTTCCGCCAATTACTCGCCAGTCTCAACCCGCGAGGCGATTATCTGGCGTTTGTCGTGCGGCCGGATAGTTTCGAGGTGTTTCGCAAAGCACGGCAGATCGCTCAAGCCGAGGGCTTTGAGGTCGGGTGGGAACCATTTCCGTCGGAGCGATCGCTCGCGTTCGGGTCGTCGGGTCGCAGTATCGGCGTGCAGTAGCACGCGCCAATTCGTCCACTGCGGATGCTAGCGGCCGGGCGATCGCTCTCGCGTCCGCCCAAAGCGGTCGCGCCAAGGGACTAGGTTTGCTAATGTGGGTGCTTAATTGCTTCACAATGTCGCTCGTCGCGATCGCCCAGCGATCTGCCGCGAAGAGCATATCAGTCTGCTCCCCTGCCGTCCCGATGAGCAAACGCCTCCCCGAAACCGTTGCCCACGTTCGCATCACGCAACAATCCTGGCAACAGGGTTGCATCGAGGGCGAAGTCCGCGCGGCATCCTATCAATGGCAATTCCAATGGCGCTTCCGGCAAAGCCAGCTGGTCGTCGAGCCGTCCCTAGGTCGCGCGTTGATCCTCGAACCACTGGGTCGCTTTCTAGAGCGCAGCGACTACCAACTCGAACCCGGCGGCGACTACCAGTTCAAGGTCCGTGCCGAGCTTTAGCCGGCGGACAAGCAGCTCGTTCGCATCCAGCCAAGTCCGGGGCGCCCCAGCAATCCCCCACGCGGACACCATCGGGTTCTGCTTCGGAGCGCGATCGCCCTGTCAAGTTGACCCGATCTACTCCAACAGCATCGGCCAGCCGTCCGCGGGATCGTCGACTCCAGTTATGTCCGATGGCGTAACCTCGGGCGGGAATAGCGCGACGACATGCGGGACCGGACGCGGCGTGTATTCCACCTGTGATGCACCTTCGTAAACCAGCGACGTGCTCGCCCCCGAATCCAGCATGACAGCATCGCGGAAGTCCAACTCGTGAAGCGCTTGCCCCAACGTCACTGAGTCGGTCCGCGAAGTCGTGACGCCGATGACCGGCTGTCCGGTGCGATCGATGCCCCAAAAGGCCCGGAAACGTATGGCATCGAAGCCATACAGATCGCGGAACGTGGCGCGCGACTGTGGTGAGCCATCTCGAACCAGCCAGGCGGCCGCGACAAAGGCGTCGGTGACGGTCGGCAGCGCGTCGCTCAATCCGGTCCGCGTATTGTGAGCGTCCGGGTCGAACGGGACGAACGCCACGCGATCGCTGCCGATCAGCACCAGCGGGCGATCGCGCAGCAGGGGATTTTCGCCCGGATTTCCGGGAACGAACTCCTCCCAGTTCTGGCTCTCGGCACTGAGGACCGGCCCGATCATCGTGTTGGCTTTCAGGTCCCGTAACGAGAAAAAGCCGCCGTCAACCGCCGCGATCGCGTCCGTCCCCGCCAAAATCTCCGCGACCTGATAGCGACTATCGGCGTGAATCGTCGTCGGCCGGCCGCCGCGAATCAACCGCACGCGAACGCCATTAGCTTCTCGATCCTGTTTGCGAATCGGAGTGGTGAAATTAGCGGCACCATCTCTCCGTGCCAGGGGAAACCCGCCCCAGGCGGACTCGATGACTTCTTCGATGCGCGACTGACCGAAGCGCGCGATCTGGAGCAAGTCGTCCGATGTGCCCGCATAGTCTTCGTTGTAATCGTCCATCGACAAGGCAGCCACGTATCCGGCTTCGGCGACGAGTTCCCGCACGCGCTCGTCAGACTTACCAACTGGATAGGTAAAGTAGTCGATTTCGATGCCCAGCCGCTCTTCGAGGATTTGCTTTGAGACAAAAACCTCCTCGCGTAACTCGGCGTCCGGCAGCGGGCGCAGGTCGTTCGGGTGTGAAATGCTGTGGGAGGCGATCGTGACGAGCGGGTCGGCAGCGAGTTCGGCAAGTTGCTCCCAGGTGACGCTGCTACGTCCGGTGGTTTGGTCCATCTTGTTGACGTAGATGGACAATACCGCTGGGTATTCGAAGCGCTGTAGCAGCGGATAAACGTACTCGTAGTGTCCGCCGTAGCCGTCGTCGAAGGTCAACAGCACGGGCTTCGGCGGCAGCGGCACGCCCGTTCGCAAATGCTTCACCACGGCATCGATGCTAACGGGCCGGACGCCCTCAGCGCTTAACAACTCGAAGTGCGCTTCCAGCTCTTCCGGCGTGACATCGAAGAAAACTTCCTTCTCCGGCAAAATGTCGTGATACATCAAAATCGGCACTTTCGCCAACCGCGCGCGATCGCCGATCTCCGGCCAAGGTGCAGGCGCAGGGATTTCCTCGAAGCGCATAACGACGAGTTCGGTTAGCGGCTCCAAGCTCGGAACTAGCGTCGGCAACGACGTCGTCGGGCGCGCCAATTGCCAGAGGTAACTCGGACCGGGCGATGCGAGGAACGCGCCGAGTCCAGTTGAGGCGATCGCGATCGCGCTGCCGAGGAGCCAAAACGGCAGCGGCTTTCGCTGCGGTCGAGCATAGCGCGATCGGGCATATAGCGGGCGGTGCTTTTTGTCGGGCGTCAGCATAGATCCGCAACGTGAAACCGCAGCATCGAGGCGCGATGGCGGGCGATCGCGGACGACCTGCGAGCGACTGTTAAGAAAAGCCTAGACTGTCTTGACAAGCCCGGCAACACCCGAGACGCCCGAAATGTAGCTGCGTTCCCCAGACGTGCTGCACGAACTCTCTCTCAAAATTTAATTTAACCCCCTCTTCCGCTTGGGAGGAGGGGGTCGAGTCCGACAAGTTGCAAGCGAGTGACTGCGGTTTAAGACCTACGATGCTGCCATCGCTGCCGAGCGCCGGCGGCGCCGTCCGGTTGACTTCCCGTTACCATTCGTGTCGCCGTTGGCGCTACTGCCAGTGGTTGAGTCACCAGCGATCTTGCCTTTTGCATTACCGTTAGCGGCTGCATCGACAGCGTTTACCGCCTCGATCGCAGCATCGGCACCGACAGCGGTGAGTGCCAGGGCCACCAGCGGCTGACTGCGAAGCTCTCGGCGGACCAAGCGCTGTATACTGCTTTCGAGTTCCGCTCGCAACCCCGCCCAATCAATACCGTTTGCACCGCGATTGCTGGAGCGAACGAACTCGCTCCACCGGTTGTCCACGAGTTGCGTCACCGTGCGCGCGACCAGCGATTGAATTGCGCTCGTCGCGATCGGCGTAACGACTCCGTGCAGGCTGACCTGCGGTGGAGCTAAGAATTTGCCCGCTCCATCCAAAACTGCTGCTACAACCAGCGTGCCGTCTTGAGCCAGTTGCTGGCGATCGCGCAGGACCTCTTTGTGCACGATTCCCGAGCGATCGACTAGTTCGATACCCGACGGGACTTGACCGCCGATGCCGATCCGATCGGCAGTAACCTCAACGATGTCGCCGTTATTAATCACGACCATGTTTTCCTGCGGGATGCCGACAGACCGGGCCATTGCCGCGTGCTTGACCAACATGCGATGCTCTCCATGAACGGGCACGAAGAACTTTGGTTTCACCAACGCCAGCATCAACTTGTGATCTTCTTGGCTGCCATGACCGGATACATGGATGCCTAGATGGCGGCCATACAGTACGTTCGCTCCCTGCATCATCAAGCGGTCGATCGTATTGACGACAGCGATCGTGTTCCCCGGAATCGGGTTGGCTGAGAACACCACCGTATCGCCTTCGCGGATCTTGATATGCTGGTGCTCCCCGCGCGAGATCCGCGTTAAGGCTGCAAGCGGCTCGCCTTGAGAGCCCGTAGTCAAGATCAAGACCTTCTCATCCGGGTACTTATTCAAACCCTTAAAGGGCACGAACAGGTCGTCTTTGCAATTGATGTAACCGAGATTGCGAGCATGGGCGATCGTGTTGAGCATCGATCGTCCCACCACCGATACAACGCGCCCGTGCTTGGCAGCGAGTTCCAACAAAATCCGTACGCGGTGAATCGACGAGGCGAAGGTCGTCACCAGCAAGCGCCCGTTCGTTGTGGCAAAGATGCGATCGAGGTTGGGGCGGACCGACTGCTCGGAGGGCGTGTGTCCCGGCACTTCTGCATTGGTCGAGTCACTCAGCAAGCAAAGGACGCCCTTTGTCCCGTGCTCGGCAAGGCGATGCAAGTCGAAGTGTTCGCCATCGACCGGCGTGTGGTCGATCTTGAAGTCGCCCGTATGCACCACCACGCCCAGCGGGGTATGAATGGCGAGGCAGCAACTGTCGGCGATCGAGTGCGTATTGCGGATGAACTCGATGAAAAAGGAGCGTCCGATGCGAACCGTGTCGCGCGGCAAGACCGATTTGATCGCCGTGCGATCGCTCAGGGCGGCTTCCTCGAGCTTGTTGTGCAGAAGAGCCATCGCCAGGCGCGGGCCGTAGATGACCGGGATGTCGAACTGTTTGAGGTGGTAGGGAATGCCGCCGATGTGGTCTTCGTGTCCGTGGGTGACGACCATTCCCTTGATTTTGTGGCGATTTTCGCGCAGGTAGGTCATGTCCGGCAACACGACATTAACGCCGTGCATGTCGTCACTGGGGAAGCCGATACCGGCGTCGATCAAAAGGATCTCGTCGTCGTATTCGAGCACGCAGGTGTTTTTACCAATTTCGTGCAATCCCCCCAAGGGAACGATTTTCAATGCCGGTTGGTTGACGTTATCGCTCATCTTAGTTTCTCGCGATTCTCCAAGTCGATTGAACAAACTGCGCTTTGGGTAGCATCAATAATTGGTATCAATAATTCGCTAAAGGGCACGAGGGTTATGTGGAAGAAGGCTATACGGCTAGACCTGCACGCGCGCCGACGCGCTCGCCATTCAGAACCCGACGTTTGCGTTCCCGCACAAGCCGACGCAAGCCACAGCTGTGAAGTTGTCCGAACGGAATCGTAACGTACCGATTGGCTACAACACGCCTAATTCTTCCAGGACCGCCGACAATTGCGCTTGGAGGTTGGATGGGATGTCCCCCAGGGGCAATCGCGGGGTGCCTACCGGCCATCCTTGCAAGCGGAGCGCTGCCTTGATGGGAATGGGATTTGTCGTTGCAAATAAAATTGAAAATAGCGGCATCAGCCTCAAATGCAGGTCTCGGGCAGTATTCACATCTCCAGCGAAGAATGCGCGGATCATCGTTTGCAGGTGAACTCCTGCCACGTGGCTGGCAACACTCACTACTCCTGCACCACCCACGGCAAGCATCGGTAACGTCAGGGCATCCTCGCCCGAATAAATTGCAAATTCCGGTGGGGTGAGACGGCGCAGTTCTGCCGCACGCTCTACGCTACCACTAGCATCCTTAATTGCGACAATGTTGTCGATCTCGGCCAAATCTGCCACCGTCTCCGCGGCGAGGTCCCGGCTCGTCCGTCCCGGAACGTTATACAGCATTAAGGGTAGTTCGGGACATGCTCGAGCAATTGCCCTGAAGTGCGCGTAAAGCCCTGCCTGCGGCGGCTTGTTGTAGTAAGGCACGACTTGAAGCGTACCGCTCATGCCTAGTTTAGCAGCCTTCTCCGTCGCCGCGATCGCCTCGCGGGTGGAGTTCGAGCCCGTTCCGGCTAAAACCGGAGCGCGATCGCCAACGGCCGCTTGCACGACTTGAAAGAGCCGGTATTCCTCATCCCAAGTCAGAGTCGGCGACTCGCCAGTCGTCCCGCAGATGACGAGAGCATCGTTGCCGTTGTCGAGCAGGTGGACGGCCAGGCGCTCGGCTACGGCGTAATCGACGTTGCCGTCTGCCCCAAAGGGCGTTACCATTGCCGCGATTGTCCGCCCGAAAGGCGCTCCTGTCGTGCTGCTATCCGTCACGCGATCGTTACTCCGTTCGCACTAAGTTCTCAGTAGCGGCTGCAGTCGGACGCAAACCTCGCTCGCGAAGGAGCAATTCGGCAATCTGTACGGCATTCAACGCCGCGCCTTTCCGAATCTGATCGCCGCTCAACCATAACTCCAAACCGCAGGGATGCGAAAGATCTTGGCGAATGCGACCGACAAAGACATCGTCTTGTCCGGCAGCATCGATCGGCATGGGGAAACGGTTGGCTTGCCAGTCTTCTAAAAGGGTGACCCCCGGTGCATCGGCGAGGAGCGCCCGCGCGCGACTCGCTGGAAAGGGCGCGTCAAATTCCAGATTAACCGCCTCGGAATGAGCGCGCAGTACGGGTACGCGCACGCAGGTCGCCGTCATGCGTAAGTCGGGCACGCCAAAAATCTTTCGCGTTTCATACACCATCTTCAGTTCTTCTTGGCAGTAGCCGTTGTCGCTGAGGTCGGAGTTGTGTGGAAACACGTTGAACGCTAGCGGAAATGGGAATGCTTCCGTTGGGGGAGCCTTGCCGTCGAGAATCGAACGCGCTTGGGTTTTGAGTTCTGTCATCGCCCGCGCGCCCGCGCCGCTAGCTGACTGATAGGTAGCGACGATCGCTCGGCGGATGGGCTGTTCGCGGTGGAGCGGATACGCGGCCATCGCCATCAAAATCGTCGAGCAGTTGGGATTGGCAACAATCCCGTGGTGGGTAGCGATCGCTTGAGGGTTAATTTCCGGGATGACGAGAGGCACCTTCGGATCCATGCGGAAGGCGCTGGAATTATCGATCGTGACGGCCCCCGACTCGACTGCCGTTTGCGCCCACGCTTTGGAGATCGCGCTGCCAGCCGACGCTAGTACCAAATCTATATCTCGAAATGACTCGGACGTCACTGCTTCCACTGTCAGCGGTTCGCCTTTAAAGTTCAGCATCTTACCTGCTGACTGCGGCGAGGCTAAAAGTTTCAACTCTGCCACGGGGAAGCTCCTGGTAGCCAGGAGCTCTAGTAGCTCCGCTCCCACCGCACCTGTCGCACCAAGAATTGCGACCCGAACTCCCTCAGACAAAATAGAGGCCCTCCCCTGTACAGCACCACCAAGCACGCTGGGTTTGCGCCGATCGCGATGCCCGCGTCACTAATTATAGGGGGTCGAACCGCCCCCCTGCGCGCACTCAAGTTGCCAGACGCTCTCCTCTAGGCTGCCCGCGAGCCGTGAAGAGTTACCCCGGCTTTCAATCGGACTGTGCGAGATACCGGGGCTGGGGTGCTAGCATAAGCGTCGCGGTTGCCGTGAGGCTTCGCTAGCATGTGGGTGCGATCGCGCTACGGGTTATGGTTCGGAGGCAGCTTCTTTCGGAGCGCTTCTGGCTCAACCGCGATGGCATCTGCCAGCCGAAAAATGACCGCACCTAGTAACTGTTTCTGCCGCACATCGAGGTCGATTTGACAATGAAAGTAACCCAGGAGAAACTCGCCAACAGCCAAGTTGGATTGGGCATTGAAGTTTCCGCCGATGACACGAAGAAGGCTTATGAAAAAGTCGTCAGCAACATCGCGCGATCGGCGAACATTCCTGGGTTCCGCAAGGGCAAGGTGCCGCGTCAGGTATTGCTACAACGGATGGGTCGCCAGCGCATAAAAGCAGCGGCGATTGAAGAACTCATGTCGGACAAGCTAGAGAAAGCCGTCCGAGAAGCTGATATTAAAGCCCTTGGCGATCCACAGCTCCGTCAATCTCCCGAGGAACTTACGTCACGTTTCGAGCCGGGGCAGCCTTTTGCTTTTGGAGTTGCGGTTGATGTCTCGCCAGAAATCGATTTGGGCGGGTCGTACGAAAAGCTCAGTATTCGTGCCGAAAAGTACGAGTTGGATGCCAAGGATGTCGAGTTGCATATCGAGCGCTTGCGCAAGGAAGCTGCCACACTCGTTCCCGTGGAAGATCGCCCGGCTGCTATGGATGATTCGGTCGAGATCGACTTTGCCGGACGCTTCCCCGATGCTGCGGACGACTCACCACCCATAGAGGGAACGGAAGCCAGCGGCTACGAATGTACGATCGCCGCCGGGCAGATGGTTGAGGGGCTGCTCGAGGGTGTAGTCGGAATGCAACCGGGCGAAACCAAGCAAATCCCCGTTACCTTCCCCACGCCATATCCGCGCGAAGACTTGCAAGGCAAGGACGTCGTCTTTACTGTTGCGCTTAAAGAGTTGAAGGTGCTGGAGCTGCCCGAACTCGATGATGACTTCGTGCAAGAAGCCACGAATGACGACTTCGATACGCTAGCGGCTTGGCAAGAGTTTCTGTCTGCTGATTTTGCCGAACAAGCGGAGACAAACACGAAGGACGGCGTTCGCGCGCGGCTGCTCGACGCTCTGGTGGAGCAGTTGCACGTCGATCTCCCTCAAACACTGATTGAAGAGGAGCTCAAAACTCTGCTTACGCAATCGGCTATGCAACTAGCACAAATGGGAATGGATATTCGGCAGCTCTTCAACGAGCAATCCCTTCCTGCTATGCGCGATCGCGCCCGGCCCGACGCCGAGAAGCGCCTGCGAGGCACGCTCGCATTGGAGGCACTGGCCGACCGCGAAGGATTGGAACCGACTCAAGAGGCAATTGAAGAGAAACTCAAGGACGTGCTGGCCGAATTTGAGTCCCAGAACGGACGCTCTGCTTCCGAGGTCGAACAGGAGCAAATTCAAGGTGCAGTTCGCATGACAATTGCACGCGAGCTTGCCCTGGATTGGTTGGAAGAGCGTGCGGAGATTGAATATGTCCCTCAAGGGACTTTCGAGGCGGAAGCTGCAGAAGATGAAGAATCCGACCAAGGAACCGAGTCAGTCGAGGTCGTAGCGGATGCGTCTGCAGCCAGCTCGACGGGCGATGGAGCCGCGGAGGACGCGCCGACCGCGGAACCAAACCCGTAATCGGCAGTCAGCGAAGGAGGCGACCCGATCGCTGCCAACACAAGAAGAAGAGTAGGGCATTTGCCCTTCCTAAAAGCCTTCTAAGGTTTCCCGTCTCGGGACCCTAAACCTCTAAGTCAATTGAGGCATAATGGTCGGAGAAACCGCTCGTTGCATTGCTTGCACATAGCATGACGATCTTGTCCGCATTACCCAACTCCCATTCCCTACACTCGCTGCGCGACTTTTCGGTGATTGCCGCTTTCGACGGCGTTGTACCGATGGTGGTCGAGCAGTCAGGGATGGGCGAGCGGGCGTTTGATATATACTCGCGGCTCTTGCGCGAGCGGATCGTGTTCCTCGGCTCGCCAGTAGACGATACTGTTGCTGATTCGGTCGTTGCTCAGCTGCTATTTTTGGAAGCTGAAGATCCCGAGAAGGACATTCAACTCTACATCAACTCGCCCGGCGGTGCGGTTTACGCGGGCATGGCAATTTACGACACGATGCAGCAGATCCGTCCGGACGTAGCAACGATTTGTTACGGGTTGGCTGCTAGTATGGGCGCGTTTCTTTTGGCTGGAGGTGCGAGCGGCAAACGCATGGCACTTCCCAATGCTCGTATCATGATCCACCAACCTTTGGGGGGCGCGCGCGGTCAGGCTGCCGATATCGAGATACAAGCGCGCGAGATTCTTTACATCAAGCAGACGCTCAATGAGTTGTTGGTCAAGCACACCGGGCAGCCCATGGAGCGCATTGCCGAAGATACCGACCGAGATTTTTACATGTCGGCACGCGAAGCGGCGGAGTACGGATTAATCGACCGGGCGATCGCGCGGTTGGAGCAGGCATCCCCAGTTGCGGCTGCCACTTGAAGCACCATGCGAGGCAGTATGTCTAAATACGACTCCCATCTGAAATGTTCGTTTTGCGGGAAATCACAAGAGCAAGTCCGCAAGCTAATCGCCGGTCCCGGAGTCTACATCTGTGACGAGTGCGTCGAGTTGTGTAACGAGATTCTCGACGACGAGTTGGTCGATGCCACCCCGCGGGCTCCACAGCCCGTGCCGCCAGCTGACGAATCGCATCACAAGCGTCGCAGCACAGAACGCATTGCCTTTCACCAAATTCCCAAACCCCGGGAGATCAAGACCTATCTTGACGAGCATGTTATCGACCAGGACGAGGCCAAGAAAGTGCTATCGGTAGCGGTGTACAACCACTACAAGCGCTTGAGTTCGCTACAAGCCGAGGGAACAACTGAGGACCGGGTGCAGTTGCAGAAGTCAAACATTCTGCTGATCGGTCCAACCGGTTGTGGCAAGACGCTATTGGCACAAACCCTGGCGGAAATTTTGGACGTGCCCTTTGCCGTTGCCGATGCGACGACATTAACGGAGGCAGGTTACGTCGGCGAGGACGTGGAAAATATTTTGTTGCGCCTGCTACAAGTAGCCGACCTCGACGTAGAGCAGGCTCAGCGCGGGATCGTCTATATCGACGAAATCGATAAAGTTGCGCGCAAGAGCGAAAACCCATCCATTACGCGGGATGTGTCGGGCGAGGGCGTTCAGCAAGCCTTGCTGAAGATGCTGGAAGGAACAGTTGCAAACGTGCCGCCTCAGGGCGGCCGCAAGCACCCTTACCAAGACTGCATTCAGATCGACACGACCAACATTTTGTTCATCTGCGGCGGTGCGTTTGTCGGACTTGACAAGGTCGTGGAGCGACGGATTGGCAAGAAATCCATGGGCTTCGTTCGACCCGGCGAAACTCCCTCAAAAGAGAAGCGTACGGCGGATATTCTCCGTCACCTAGAGCCGGACGACTTCGTGAAGTTCGGCATGATTCCCGAGTTCGTCGGCCGTTTGCCGGTAGCGGCAGTAGTCGAACCGCTCGATGTGGAAGCACTCTCAGCGATCCTCACTCAGCCGCGTAACGCGCTTGTCAAGCAGTACCAGAAACTGCTTGGGATGGACAACATCGACCTGGAATTCAGTGCCGATGCCGTCTGCGCAATTGCTCAGGAAGCCTACCGTCGCAAGACAGGTGCCCGTGCACTGCGCGGCATCATCGAGGAGTTGATGCTCGACATCATGTACGACCTGCCCTCGCGTAAGGACGTCCGCCGTTGCAAAGTGACGCGGCACATGGTCGAGCAGCGCTCGACGGCAGACTTGCTGCTGCATCCCTCGTCTTTGCCCAAGCCGGAGACGGCCTGAGGTCGCACGAGCGAGCACGGGGCTGGTTTCTTGAGAGTCGAGCGCGTATGAGTTCTGGACTGAGGTCTGGTGCGACGGTCGTCGTCCGCGGCGTCGAGCATTATTATGAGTGGATTCGCCAGCCAAGCGATCGCGTTAAGCCGACGCTGGTGTTTGTCCACGGATGGGGGGGCTCGAGCCGCTATTGGCGCAGTACGGCACAGATGCTGTCGGCGGAATACGACTGCTTGCTCTACGATTTACGTGGATTTGGGCGGTCGCGCCTGCCGGAGACAGCTCGACTCGACCTCGGCTACGAACTGGAAACCTATGCGGAGGATTTAGCGCTGTTGTTGGACGCGCTGGGGGTGGAGCGTGCGACGATTAATGCCCACTCGATGGGGGCGTCGATCGCCGTTCTGTTTCTCAACCGCTATAGCGATCGCGTCGAGCAGGCCGTGCTGACCTGCAGCGGCGTGTTTGAATACAATCCACTGACGTTTGGCGCGTTTCACTGGGCGGGCAGTTACGTAGTGAAGCTGCGATTCGGTTGGTATCTGCGGGTGCCGCTGCTCGATCGCGCGTTCATGGCGCGTTTTTTGCACCGACCGATTCCGGCAGAGGAGCGCCAGGCGTTTTTAGAAGACTTTTTGCTGGCCGATCCGGCAGCGGCAGCTGGCACGATCTATACGGCGGTCAGCAAGCAACAAGCCGACATCATGCCAGGTGAATTCGCACAGCTGCCGGTCCCGACGCTGCTGATTGCAGGTGAAAAAGACATCATCATCCCGACGCGATTGGGACGCAAAGCCGCCGACATGGGCGATCGCATTGAGTATTGCGAGATTCCGCAGGCGGGTCACTTTCCCATGCTGGAAGATGCACCAACCTACCTTGCCAAGGTCCGCGAATTTTTGGGCTTGTCAGCGCCAGCTGTCGCCCAGTCCTAGCTCGAGCAATGCAGCTCGCAGATTGCGTTGCCGCTAGCACGGATATCCCGCATCGACGGCCCTCAGTCTTTCCGGTACCGGTCGAGCGCTGAGTATCCTCTCGAGCAAGCTGGGAGGGCTGGCTCGGAGTTGTTTTAGACTAGGCACCTAGTATGACTCTTTTGACGCGCGGTCGTGCGGCTTCGGACTTCTGGGGTTGAAGCACTCACGCCAGGATACCCAACCCGCGCCATGTTGAAACCGTGCAGTTCATTGCGTGCAGGAGGTTCGCCGATCGCCGCGATCTCGCCACGGGTTTGCTTGGCTTATCGATATGAATGCACCTTCTCTTTCGCGCATCGGCCGGGAAATGTCGCAGCTAAGCGGCGTCCGCGCAATCATGAAAGACATTATCGAGACGCTGCGCGCGGGAGCGGGACAAAACTTTATCGATCTCAGTGCGGGCAATCCGACCTTATTGCCTGCCGTCGAACAGCTGTGGCGCGACTGCACCCATGAACTACTTGATAGGTCTGAATACGGGGCAGTCGTCAGCCGCTACGGATCCTCTCAGGGTTACGCGCCCTTGATCGAGGCGGTCGTTAACGACTTCAATCAGCGCTATGGATTGAACCTCAGCGATCGCCACATTCTGATTACGCCCGGTTCCCAGGCACTGTATTTCTACATTGCCAACGCGTTCGGCGGGCAAGCATCCGACGGCAGTCTGCGGAAAATCGTATTGCCGCTCAGTCCGGAATACACGGGCTACAGCGGCGTGACGCTGTTCGAGGACGCTCTAGTGGCCTATCAACCGGCGCTCGATTGCGACGATCGCGCCCATCGTTTCAAGTACCGGCCTGACTTCGACTGCTTGCAGATCGACGAACATGCGGGCTGCGTGTTGCTGTCGCGACCTTGCAATCCAACGGGCAATATCCTAACCGACGCAGAAGTACGTCAAATTGCCGACCTGGCTGCCGCTCGCCATATTCCCGTGGCAATCGACTCTGCCTACGCACCGCCCTATCCCGCACTCAATTTCGCTCCGCTGACGCCACAGTTCGGCAGCAACATCCTGCACTGTCTCAGCCTTTCCAAGGCCGGCTTGCCCGGCGAGCGCATCGGCATCGGCATCGGCGACCCGCAACTGATTGCCGTACTCGAAGCGTTCCAAACCAACCTCTGCATCCACTCGGCCCGCTACGGCCAGGCAATCGCCGCGCGCGCGATCGAGTCGGGTCGCCTGCACGAGATCGCCACCGAAATTATCCGCCCGCATTACCGCCAGAAGTTTGCGGTGCTGGAAGCCACGCTCGATGAAGAGATGCCGAGCGACCTGCCTTGGTATCTGCACCGTGCGGAGGGCGGCATTTTTGCTTGGCTGTGGTTCCGCGATTTGCCCATCACCGACTGGGACCTCTACCAACAGCTGAAAGCCGAGGAGGTTATTGCCGTGCCGGGCAGCCCGTTCTTCCCTGGCTTGCGCGCGCCGTGGGCTCACGCCCAGCAGTGCTTGCGCTTCAGCCTCACTGCTACCCCTGAGGCGATTGCGGAGGGGATGCGCCGCCTCGCGCGGGTGGTGGAGCGCGTTTATCGCCCGGCAATCGCCTCGGTTTAGTGCTATGCAAATGAATGCCATGCAATCTGGCGAGACGGGCAACAATCGAACGACGGCCGTACCGCAGGAATGGCTGGAAGTCGGCAAAATCGTTGGCGTGCGGGGTTTGCGCGGAGAAGTACGCGTGTTACCGAGCACGGATTTTCCCGAGCGCTTTGAAGTGCCGGGTCCGCGTTGGCTGCAAACGGAACGCTCGTCCGCACCGCACTCGTTCGAGCTGGAACGCGGGCAGCTATTGCCGGGTAAAAACATCTATATCGTAAAGTTTGCCGGTGTCGACGATCGCGAGGGCGCCGAGGCGCTGCGCGGGGCGCGGGTGCTAGTCCCCGCCAGCGACCGCCCGGAACTGGCAGCAGACGAATATCATGTTGCCGATTTAATCGGGCTCGACGTCGTGTTGCAGGCTACGGGCGAATCGATCGGGGTTGTGGTCGATCTGTACGAAGCCGGCAACGACTTGCTCGAGATCGAGTTGCGTGCCCCATCGGACTCAAGCGATACCGCAGCGAAGCGATCGCCGCCGACCGTCCTCGTTCCCTTCGTGAAGGCGATCGTCCCTGTCGTCGATATCGCGGCCGGCCGGCTGGAACTCGATCCGCCAACCGGGTTGTTGGCGATCGACCGTCGCTGAGTCGCGATCGCCGCTCCAACCATGGCGTCAATTTTTTGCTGGTCCGCTGCAGTAGACGGTTGAGAAAGCTGCCGACCAATAGAACCGCTCGGGCCGTGGCTGGTGTGGGATCGAGGTGTCAAGGCCGGGGAATTCCATGACCGACGAGACCGACCAGAGCGAAGCAAGACAATCGCGCGCATTCTCGATCGCGGTTTTAGCCGATCGACCGCATCTGATCGACGGGTTGAACGTTTGGTTGGAACTCGGACTTGTCGAAGACGAGGAAGTCCGCCGAATTTGTGCCGAACACTTAAGCTGTCCGGTACCTGCTCCCGCCGCGATCGCAACCACCAGACAACAGCCCCATCGCAGAGAACCCGCAGTTTTAGATAGCACGCACCCTCCACAGCTAGCTGATTCAGCAAATGTAAGGGGATCCGAGGTCCAAGCTACCCAATCGCCATCTTGGTGGGTGCAGGTATGGCAGCCATTCAAGCAGGAAATCAGCCTGCGCTGGTTGCAGTTTTTGGGCGTTTTTTTGATAGTCGTGTCCTCTGGCGTACTCGCAGCATCTCTGTGGGAAGGGTTCTCGGTAGTCCTGCGGGAAGGGCACCTGGCAGTCGGGCAATACGGCATTTTATTGCTCTACACGCTGGGGTTCGGCAGAATCGGCGCGTGGGGTCTGCAGCAAGGCAATTTGACGCTGACCGGGCAAACGCTACAAACCGTTGCGCTGCTCTTGGTACCGGTTAATTTTTGGGCGCAGGATACCTTCGGACTGTGGCGCTATCCGTTCGGCTGGGTGACGATCGCGATCGCCAGTGCTATTTTGATGCGGGCGACACTGCAGCAGTTGCGCCCGAGGTTGCCCGTAGGAGCGGTTGCGGCATTCTTAGCTGCCAGCGCGTTGCACTGGGGTTGGCAGGTGCCGTTTGTGCCTTTAGGTGCAGTTAGTGCGGGCGCGATCGCTGCCGGTGCTTGGTTATGGCAGCAGCAGCGGCAGGGTGCAGCGTACATCATCTACGCGGCAGCAGTCTTGCTAGTCCGAGCGCGGTTTGTCGAGAGCCTGCCGCCGCAGGATCTCGGACTGAGCGTAGGGTTGTTGGGCTGGGCGATCGCGCAGCTTGGGTTGCCGGTTTTAACTGCACCGTTCGAAACACTGAAGTCGGATGCGACAGAGGAAGCGATCGCTTCACCCGACTCGACCGAGCTAGATCCACCATCGGATAAAGCCGGTGAGGCAATATCACCGCTCGCCAAGACGGAGGCGGGATCGGAGGACTCAGTCGCACCGCCCGCACCGCCCACCCTGGAACCACAATCGGAACCGACGGATGACGCGATTGTGCCTTCCGACTCGAACGGACCGGCTCAGCCAGCTCGCGAGCCGGACATTCCGCCGCTTGCAGGGGTTTGGACCCTTTTGGGGTGGGGCGTGCTGGTGGTGGGCTGGTTGCTGGGGATAGAGACAGATTATCCGTGGCAGGCAACGGCGGTCAGCGGGTTGGGGATCGTGCTCTGCGCGCAGCGGTTACAACGATACTGGCGTTACGGAGATTTAATCCTGGCGTTCGCAATCGGGCTGCAGGCACAGTTTCTACTATTGGGCTTGTTGCCGGATGCTACCTGGCAGGCGATGGTAGCAACCCTAGCGCGTTGGCTCGACACGGAAGCCACGCTGTTAGCGATCGCCCCGGTGGTCTTGTTTCCCTACGCGCTGGTCTGTCTGGGCGTCGCGCGCTGGCTGAATCGGCACGGGTCGCGCTCCGAGGTGCGATCGGTTGCGTCCTTCGGCAAATGGTTGACCTTTACCTACGCGCTGCTGCTGGGGATATGGAGCTGTGCAAGCGAGGGAACCGCAGCGGTAGTGCTGTCACTCTTGGCAGTGACGGTGGGAGCGATCGCCCGCGTGCGTCCGCGTGTGGGCTACATCTACGCCGTGCAAGTCTTCGGCATCGCGGCTGCCTGTGCTTGGGGTCTTTGGACGTTACCCACGTTGCAGCCGACGGGCTGGGCGATCGCGTTCCTGGGTTTGATGGCAGTCGAATGGACGGCAAGCGTGCGACTGGCGGACGGAACGACGGTGCCACAGCAGATTTGGTCGCGGTGCTGCTGGCAGGCGGGTCTGCTGTTGGCGGGATTTAGTTTCCTACTGCTAGCGGGTGAATCTCAGCACGAGTTGAATTTAGTGTGGGAAATAGTGCCGATTGGGCTAGCGGTCGTTGCCGCGCGCAGCCAAACCTATCGCGATCGCGCCGTACAACTAGGAGCGGTCGCGGCAGGATTCGCATCCATTCTGGTGCTGCCACTGCCAGGCGCGCGCATTGCCAGCTTTGCAGTAGCTACTTTGTTGCTGGTACTGCTCGCGCGCCTGAACCGATCGCGGTGGTTGGCCCCTCTCCACGTTGGCTACGTGATTGCATTTGCAGCAGCGTGCAGCAGCGAGCTGCTGCACGACGCCGATTGGTTGCTGTTCGGTCCGATTGCTTCGGCGAGTTTATGGGTGTGGCGCGATCGCTGGCAGGCGCGCCGAGGTTGGCGGCAAGCATACGCACGGGCGGCGGATGGGTGGGCGATCGCGGGGTGCGTGCTGATGCTGTTCGTGTTGGTGTGGCAATGCTTCGTCATCTATCTCTTCCCAAGCGCGAGCGGATCCGGGCAAGCGATCGCGGCGACGGCGATCCTCGCTGTGGCGGTGGTGTGGCGATCGCGGACGCAGCCGAGCAATTGGACGGTGATGGCGGTGGCAATCGCGGCGGAGCTGCTGCTGGTCGAGGGCGTATTGCTGGCGACGCGGGCGGACCCGGTTTCGGAGATAAGGCTTTCGGCAGCAACGGTCCTGCTAGGCATTGCGACACTATTCGTAACGGAGTGGTTGCTGGCTGAGCAATCCGGGCGTTGGCGATTGTCTGGTGTTAAGTTCGCGCCGCTGGTCTACGCCGTGCTGAGCGTGTTATGGCGATCGTCGCAAATTACGGCAACAACGGGATTGCTGACGCTGGGAGCAGCCATTGTCGCGATCGGGGTCGGCCGGCGCATGGCGAACAAAGCGCTGCCATACCTGGGATTCAACGGTATCGCGATCGCATGGTACGAGCTCGTTCTCTACCAACTCCTTCAAGGAAGCGGTGGCAGCCCGGCTGATGCCTGGGTACTTCTGGCAACTGTAGCGGTGACGATGGCCTATGGCTCCAGACTGTTGGGGCTGGCCGGGCAACGGCACGCGGTGGCATTGCTAAATCTGACGGTCGGCGAACTGCAAGCGATCGCGCACGTGCATTGGGGCATGGGCAGTGCGCTGCTGGGGTTGGCAGCAATCTACGCTAAGGTCGGACCCACTCCACGCCTGACGCCACTGGCAATAGTACTGTGGGCGCTGCTCGCGCTCTACGCGCTGCTTCAGGGGCGCGCCCATTGCGACGGCTGGATTTATGTGGCGATCTGCGAAGTTGGTATCGCATTCATCCACGCGCGCTCGGTTTGGACCGAATTAGCAGTCTTAGATCCCCACTTGCTGGCGATCGCGAGCGTCCTAGCAGTTGCGTTCGACGTGGTGCCGTGGGCGCGTCTGGGTTGGCGGCAGCAACCGTGGCAATGGAGCGCGCTGGTAATCCCGGCCGTGGCCGCAGTTGCCACGACATCAGCCGTGGCAAAACCGAGCTTGGTGTTAGCGGCAGTAGCCTACGCTTGGCTGGCGTGGCGGCATCGCAATTGGCGCATTAGCTACGGCAGCACGATCGCTGCGGCTTGGGTGCTGTGGCAGTGGGGCGAAGAGTTGGGCGCGGGTCAGCTGTGGTTTGCCGCGATTGTCGCAGCTGCTCTGTTGTATCTAGCGCAAGTCGATCCGGGGTTGCGATCGCCTGTCGGTCGCGCCCCGCGCCACGGCTTGCGGGTGCTCGGTAGCGCGATCGTTTGCGGTACGGCGTTCTTGCACAACTCAGGCGCGATCGGTCTCGTGCCCGGAGCGATCGCGGTCGGATTTGTATTGGCCGGCATCGGCACGCGCGTGCGGGCGTTTCTATTTGTCGGCACGGGCTTTTTGCTCTTGACGATCGGCGACCAAGCACTGGTTTCCGTCTTCCGATATGCCTTTTTCAAGTGGATTATCGGCATCGTTGTCGGCATTGCACTAATCGCGATCGCGGCCGACTTCGAGCGCCGCCGCGTGCAGTTATCGGCGGCAGTACGACACTGGTTAGCCGAGCTGGCAACTTGGCAGTGAAGCAACTTTCCGACCGGACTCCAGTCGGGTCTTATGTTCCCATTGCTCTGAATTGCCTTCGAGCCATAGGGATTGGTGGGTGTTTGTTCTCATCGCGGCCTAACTTTTCCCGACAAGTCTGTAACTACCGGACAGCAGGGGGTTCAAGCCTTGTAGCGATACACAATAAGCTGAGGCTTTGAGATGGAACAACGGGATAATTGGCGTTCGAGCGCCCCGAAGACCTGCCGATTTTACTCGCCAAAAGATAACGGGAAAAGCCGGCTCGTGGAGCTGCAACTATAACCGCGAGAGCCCCCATCAAAAAACGCGATCGCCCCGCATGGAGGCAATCGCGTCAGGATCGATCGGAGTTGCTCGGAGCTATTGCAACCGAACTCGATTCGTCACGAACTTAGTAGTCGAAGTCACCGCCGCCCGGAGCCGGAGCTTTGTCCTTCTCGGGCAGGTCGACCACGATGCACTCGGTGGTCAAAACCATGCTGGCGATTGACGCTGCATTCTGCAGAGCAGAACGCGTCACTTTCGCCGGATCGACGATGCCAGCTTCGAACATGTTGACGAACTCGCCCGTCGCGGCGTCGTAGCCGACGTCGAAGGTTTTTTCCTTCACGCGCTCGGAAATCACCGCGCCGTTTTGACCGGCGTTCTCGGCAATGCGCTTCAGGGGTGCCGTCAACGCGCGCGTTACGATCGCCGCGCCGATCGACTCTTCGCCCTTGAGGTTGCTGTTTGCCCACTCCTCGAGCTGCGGAGCCAAGTGCGCGAGCGTGGTACCGCCGCCGGGGACGATGCCTTCTTCAACAGCTGCCTTCGTCGCGTTGATCGCATCTTCCAGACGCAGCTTGCGATCCTTCATTTCCGTCTCGGTAGCCGCGCCGACTTTGATCACTGCCACGCCTCCGGCCAGTTTGGCCAGGCGCTCCTGCAGCTTCTCTTTGTCGTAGCTGGAGTCGGTCTCGTCGATCTGGCGGCGAATTTGGTCGCAGCGCGCCTTCACGGCTTGCTCGTTGCCCTCGGCGACAATCGTGGTGTTATCTTTGGAAATCGTCACGCGACGTGCTTTACCGAGCATTTCGAGGCTGGCATTCTCCAGCTTCAAACCAGCATCTTCGGTAATCACGCGGCCGCCCGTCAGCACGGAGATGTCTTCCAACATCTGTTTGCGGCGATCGCCAAAGCCCGGAGCCTTAACTGCTGCCACGTTGAGCACGCCGCGCAGGCGGTTGACCACCAAGGTTGCCAGAGCTTCTTTCTCGATGTCCTCGGCCACGATCAGCAGCGGCTTGCCGGAGCGCGATACTTGCTCCAGCACCGGCACCAGATCTTGGACCAAGGCAATCTTTTTGTCGGTAATCAGCAGCAATGGCTCGTCGAAGACGGCTTCCATGCGCTCGGCATCGGTGACGAAGTAGGGGCTGATGTAACCCTTGTCAAAGCGCATGCCCTCGGTGACCTCCAGTTCGGTGGTCATGGACTTGCCTTCTTCAAGGGAAATGACGCCCTCTTTGCCGACCTTCTCCATCGCCTCGGCGATCATGCGACCGACCTCTTCGTCGTTGCCCGCCGAGATCGAGCCTACCTGCGAGATCGAGGTGGAGTCGCTGATTTCACGGGCGTGCTCGCCGATCTTGCCGACCAGGAAGCCCGTTGCCAGGTCGATACCCCGCTTGAGTGCGATCGCGTTCGCGCCAGCTGCAACGTTGCGCAGCCCCTCTTTCACCATCGCGTGGGCGAGGAGCGTTGCTGTGGTGGTGCCGTCGCCGGCGACGTCGTTGGTCTTAGCTGCGGCTTGACGGATCAAGGAAACGCCGGTGTTCTCGACATGATCGTCGAGTTCGACTTCTTTCGCGATTGTGACGCCGTCATTCACGATTTGGGGGGCGCCAAACTTCTTCTCCAGGACGACATTGCGTCCCTTCGGACCGAGGGTAACCGCTACCGACTCAGCCAACATGTCGATGCCGCGCTCGAGAGCGCGACGGGCTTCTTCGTTGTAAATGATTTGCTTCGCCATAGCTCTTGCGAGTACTCGTTACGAGTGGTCGGTAAGGTGTTTACTGAACGGATGCGAGGATGTCCTTCTCGGACAGCAGCACGTATTCTTCGCTGGCCAGACGGATGTCAGTACCGGCGTACTTGGAATACAGCACCTTGTCGCCGACTTTCACGTCGAGGGTGGCGCGGCTGCCATCATCGTTGCGCTTACCCGGGCCCACAGCCACGATCTCGCCCACCTGTGGCTTTTCTTGTGCGGTGTCCGGCAGGACGATGCCGCCGGCCGTTTTCTCTTCGGACGGGCTGACCTTGACGAAGACGCGATCGCCCAGCGGTTGCACGGTAGACACGCTCAGGGAAACTGCCATTGTTACCTCTCTCCAGGTTTGTCGGGTGCCTCGTGGAATTAGCACTCTCCTATTCCGAGTGCTAATTTAGCGAAGCGCATGCGTGGCGTGCAACTGCTCGGTCAGTGCGGGTTCCCGTACTCGACTGCCATCGCTGCTCCAGCAGGGAATCGCGTTTATTGCTAGCAGGACGGGCGATCGCGCCGGGCGCGAGTGCGGCGGATAAGAAGCCCATTAGACCGATCGAGACCGCAGCGGGCGGGTGCTTACGAGGCGCGACCGAGTTGCAAGATTTTGACCGCGACCTCCTCGGCAACAGGCATCACGGAGAGGCGGTTGCCGCGCCGGACGAGGAGCAGTTCGTCGGGACTGAAGGTAGCTTTGAGTGTGGCGATCGGGATATAGGTGGCAAAAGTTTCGAGATATTCGACGGTAGCAGTGCGCCAGCGCGGGTCCTCGGGTGTGGATTTGGCGTCGTAATAATGACTGTCTGGGTCGAATTGTGTCGGATCGACAACGCGGGCTTCAACGACGCGGACCAGCCCGGCGACGCCCGGTGGCTTGGTATTGGAGTGATAGAAAAACGCCAAGTCTCCCGGTTCCATCTCACACAGGAAGTTTCGCGCCTGGTAGTTGCGGACGCCATCCCAGATCGAGCGCCTCTCGCGTTCCATGTCCTTGATGCCATAGGTGCCCGGTTCCGACTTCAGCAACCAATATTTCACCTGAGCCCGCTCCTCTCGCGATCGCTACTGCTTGCAGGTCCTCGATTGGTTAGTCGGGCGGCCTGCAGTGCTGTCAATAACTCTAACGGCAATTGCAACTGGTTGAGCGTGGGACCGTCCTTAATGGGTCCGTGGTAGTCGCTGCCGCCAGTCGCGACCAGATTGTAGGTGCGAGCCAGCTGTGCGAGCATCGCGTGTTGAGTCGGCGTGTGGGTCGGGTGATAGATTTCGATGCCGCGCAGACCGGCTGCTACCAACTCGGGGAGTATCTCCGACGGCTCGCCCCCCCGGAATAGAAATGGATGCGCCCACACGGGCACCGCACCGCAGTCGCGGAGCAAGCGGATGCCTTCTACCGCAGAGAACTTTTCGTAGCTGACATAAGCCGGCCCGCCATCGGACAACCAGCGGTCGAATGCTTCGCGCTCGGTTCGAGCGTGACCGGCTGCCACAAGAGCTCGAGCAATGTGCGGTCGCCCTGGCGCGATACCCGCTCCAATTTGCGGCAGCACGATCGGGTAGCCTAGCTTGGCAAGTTTATCGGCCATCTGTCGAGCGCGACGCCTGCGACCCTCGAAGCGATCGCGCAGCGGCGGTTCTAAGAGATCGCGCTGGGGATAAAACCCCAAAACATGCAGGGAGCGACCGTGCCACACCGTACTGAGTTCGATTCCGGGGACGATGGTGAGTCCGAACCTGCGGGCCGCAGCGATTGCCTCATCCCAGCCGCCGAGGGTGTCGTGGTCGGTGATGGCTAGAGCGCGGACGCCTGCCGCCGCCGCCGCTTCCACCAGTTCGGTTGGTGCGAGCGTGCCGTCCGAAAATGTCGTGTGACAGTGTAGCTCTAGCATGATTGACGGGCTCGCAAAAAGATGGCTACGCCATTATCTTATAAGCTGCTTCCCACCAGATAGTTTACGAGCTCGGGGGTTGAAGACGGGCGCGGTCTGAAGGAACCTCCTGCCGGGCGCGACCGTGCTTGGGTGGGGCCGGCGTTGCTCGCACGCGATCTCGGGACGTAAAATCGAACGAAGCTCGCCAGCGCAATGCACGAACCCCCAGGACTGGAAGCTGGAGTTACGAGATGGAATTGACAACGACCTTAGAAGGACAACGCGTCGAGAATCGCGTGCGGGCGATCGGCATCAACCCCAACCACTGGTATGCCGTTGCCCGATCCGAAGATCTCAAGCCCGGCTGCACGCTACCTGTAACCGTTTGGCAACAGGCGATTGCGCTCTTCCGCGATACAACCGGCACCGTTCGCGCGCTCGAAGATGCCTGCCCGCACAAGGGCATTGCCTTGCACAAAGGCGACGTGTGCGGAACGCGGCTGGTGTGTCCCTACCACGGCTGGGAGTTTGAGGGCGACACCGGTCGGTGCGCGCGCATTCCTTACTTACCCGCAACCCAGAAGCTGCCCCCTGCCTGCGCCCGCAGCTTTCCCGTACGGGAGCAATATGGCGCGGTCTGGTTGTTTCCTGGAGACCCGGAGCTGGCTCGCGATCGCGCGCTACCCGTCATGACCGAGTTCGGCAACGACGAGTGGCTGTGCGTGCCCTTGGCTGCAAAGTTTGCCGCCCATTTCTCGATGTGCAACGAGAACACGATGGACGTGTTCCACGGCTATTTGCATCGAGGTCTGCAAGGTTGGTTCGATCCGCGACTGAGCAGCCTGCACGCAACTGACGATACCATCCGCGCCACCTACGACGTGTCCTATCGCGGTCGGCTGGCAACGTGGTTGGGTCTGAGCGATCGCGCCGATCGGGTGACGACCCTGCCGGTGTCAATCGAGTACCGCTACCCGCACTACGAAACCCACTTGGAGGGCGTGTCTGCGTTGTATTTGTTTCGCCTGCCAGTACATCCGACCGAAAGTCATTCGTTTGCGTACTTTTTCTTCCGGGTCCCGCTACCCCGATGGTTGTTGCGCGGGCTGCGATCGCCCCTCAGGGTGCTATTGCGGCGCTTCATATTGCGGCGTTTCCTCGCCCAAGATATCGAAATGGTGGAAAACGAACAGCGTACTTACCTCACCAATCCGCAGCGGCGCTATGTGGAAATCAACCCGGCAATCATTGCGCTGCAGCGCTTGCTCGTGCGCCAGTATTGCCAATACGAGCGCGATCGGCACGAGGATCGCGGAAAAGTGGATGCGGCGGGCACATGCCAAGACGATACCAGTCTGGATAGCAGTCCGCGGAGAGATCGGTCGACGGTTTAGGCTTTCAAAGCGGAGTTTTGGGGTAGATTTGCAATGGGAACTTGCGGCATGCTTTGCAACGCCGAGCTGCAGTCCAAAGCAACACGCGATTGTGGTGGGAAGTGGGACATGAGTCGTCCGATCGGAATCGATCTGTTTGCCGGTGCGGGCGGTCTCAGCCTCGGCTTCGAACAAGCAGGATTTGATGTTGTAGCGGCGGTAGAACTCGATCCGGTGCACGCAGCAGTCCATCACTACAACTTTCCCAACTGCGCGATGCTGCCCAAATCTGCTGCCAGTCTTTCGGGTGCAGAGATTCGGGGGGCGGCAGGCATCGGGTCGCGAGCGGTCGATGTGGTGTTTGGTGGCGCGCCCTGCCAGGGGTTTTCGTTGATGGGCAGGCGCTCGCTGGATGACCCGCGCAACGCGCTGGTGAGAGAGTTCGTGCGGCTCGTGGCCGAACTTGACGCCCGTTATTTCGTCTTCGAGAACGTGAAGGGGTTAGCAACCGGACAGCAGCGGCAATTCCTCGAAGAAGTCATCGATGCTTTTACTGCCCTCGGCTATTTAATCCGATTGCCGTGGCAGATCCTGAACGCCGTCCATTTTGGGGTGCCGCAACAGCGAGAGCGTCTGATTTTGATGGGAGCGAAGCGCGACTGTCCGCTGCCGGAGTATCCAAAGGCGATCGCGCGACCGGCTGGCAAATCCCCAGCACTCGCTGCCGGCTCGCTGCCGCCGGGTCCGTCCTGCCGCGAAGCGATCGGCGATTTGCCGGATGCAGATAAATTTGCTCGGCTAGCGGCAACCGACTCGACACCAGTATCTGCCTGGGATGCCGGAGACTTGAGCGCTTACGCGCGAGAAATGCGATGCGTCGAGGCGGCAGGGTGGCACTATGGCTATCGTCGTCACTGGAATTCGATGGTGCTGACGGCAAGCGCGCGCACGACCCACACGGCAATCTCGCGCCGCCGCTTTGCTGCCGCTGACTCCGGTCGTATCGAGCCAATTTCGCGATTTTTCAAGCTCGCCCCCGATGGGGTCAGCAATACGCTGCGAGCTGGAACCGACTCGGCACGCGGGGCCTTTACCAGTCCGCGCCCGATCCACTACGCGCGTTCGCGGTGCGTAACGGTGCGGGAGATGGCGCGGTTGCATGGGTTTCCAGATTGGTTCCGTCCTCACGCAACGAAGTGGCACGGTGCGCGACAGATCGGCAACGCCGTGCCGCCGCCGCTGGCTCGTGCAATTGCTGGGGAGATCGGTCGGGCACTGGGCGCGACGCCGACACTGCCGCGACGTATTGTGGCATTAGGCGAGCCGCGCTTGGTCAACTTCGACATGTCCCAAGCCGCGCGGTTTTGGGGCGTTCCGATCGCGATCGCCAAGCGCACTAGCAAAAGCGGCGTCCGCAAACGCAAGCAATCCGATGTTGAAGCAGCGCGTCTGTTAGCCCGCGACAATCGATCTGGGATCGCCGACTAGCGTTTGCTCGAGCCCTGGGCTCTCTCAAGCGAGGTTATTTTGGGGAGGTCGATTTGGTGACGTACTCACCCTGATGACATTCACCAAGCTTACATTGAGCGGGGGCGGTAGTAATGGCGTTCGCGTCTTCAGTTGGAGCCGCGAAGTGAGCGTTCTCGATTCACTCAAGAATTGGTAGGGGTGTTGTTGAAAGCCAAGTGTAAATGTGTTCACAGCTTGCGGAACTCTTCAGCCTCAGCTGCAAACGCTGCTTGTAAAGCCGGTGCGGATGCTTGCGGAATGAGCACTGCATCGAAATCCCGATCTTGACTGAGATATGCGGCGTAAGCAGGGTTCAGGTAAGCGCGATACTCCTCGTTACCGGCCACAAACACTTGGGCAAAGGCGGCTTGAAAGGGTTCAGCATAGTAGTCGCGTAGGTCCTCGCTCGGCAGCGTCAATCCGATCACTGAAGTGACCGCGAAATAACTGCCGCCATCTAAGTCGGGTATAGGAACATGGCTGTCTCCTTCTATCAACAGTAGGAAACTTTCTGGCGCGTTTGCCAACCAGGGGAAGGAGCGCGCTTGTTCGAAGACGAATGGTGTAGACAGATCGTAGCTGCCAGCCCCCACCATTACCGGTACGGTCACGTTTGCCAGTCCGTTGGGTCCAAAGATGCTGGCATTAACTGGATTAGCAAGAAAGACTGAACCAACGCGATCGTCTTTGAGATTTGGCAACGGTTGTTCGAGTTTGAGGGCCCGACACTGTAATAACAAAGCCGTATTAAAGCGGCCGGGTCCTGTGGGGGTGCAGTCGCGCTCTAAATGTTCGAAATCGAGGGTCGCCCCGGCTGTGGCGAGAGCGGTGTAGCCGCCGAAGGAATGCCCCATGGATCCGACGTTGGTCAAGTTCAGTCGTCCGCCAAATTCGGCTTCGTTGCGCCGTTCTAGTTCGTTGAGGGTGTAGCTGATGTCTAAGGGGCGATCGATAAACTCATTGCGGTGGAAAATTTGACGGCTTGTCCCATCGATTAGGGCAGCCGCTTGGAGTTCGTCGCTGCCTGGATGTTGGGGCATAACGACTAAAAAACCCTGAGACGCCAACAACTCCCCTAGCTCGCTAAAGCTCTCGGGCTCGTCCGTCAGTCCGTGGGAAAACACGACCACGGGAATTTCGCCCGTCTCCTGGGATTGTGGACGGTAAACATCCACATAAAAGCTGCGATCGCGACTGGGATCTTCCAAATCCCAGCGATCGCGCACGACGGTGGCCGAACCGGGAGTGGCCGGGTTCGGCAGCTGCGCGAAATCTACTGCTGGATAACCTTCGGCCTCCTCCAGCCCAATAGCTTTGGTTACTGCTACCAACCGCTCGGTTGCCCCCACCAAATACTCTGCTTGTTTGGCACGCCACAAAGCCTTTTCCAGGTTGATTTGCATATTCACGGGTAGCTGCTCGAAAAAGCCCAGCACCGTGAGCCCTCCGGGCTCATTCGCTGCCTCGATCATGGCTGCTCGTAGTGCGGGCTTACCATTAATGCCACCCTGAATTTCAATGGTGTTTCCCAATACGGTCAGAAGGCGATCGCCTTCATCGGTGTTCAACAGTCGGGAGAGCAGCAGCGGATCGATCTCCACCGGCTCGACTAGCGTTCTCTGAAACTTGGCTTTCTCTTCCTCAGTTGGCTTTACGACCCGCAAGAAATCCCTAATATTTGCGTTCGTCGTCCCGTCAGCCGCAAAGGCAGCGAGCGATTCCACGCGTAAGGTCAGCGCAGCAACGCTGTAGAAGAACCTAATTTCCTCGGCAGCGATCGCGGGAGCAGGCGCGATCGCTGCAGCTAGAAAACTCCCCAATGCAAGAATGCTATGCAGCCTTTGCCCCCATCGACGCTCGGTTGTCGGCACGGTCATTCTTGGGGGATTCAAGCCAGACCTAGGGCCATGACTTGTTAGATAAGCACGGACGTATTCAAATAGAGAGTGACTCACGGGTTTGCTTACTCCTCAGCGGTTATCCCTTTGCACCTAGGTCAGTCATACTGCAGTTATAGAGACTGACGAGAACTATTTAAGCAGCGAAAAACCAACATGACTATGGTATTCGATCGCATTCGATCGGTTGCGATTTCGGCAATCTATCCGCTCGGATCGCCTCCGGAGTCCGAACGTAAAACGATGTAAAAAGGTGAATAAGTTGTACAAAGCCGATTTAGTGAAGCCCAGCCCAGGTGCTGCAATTTGTTTGGGTTCTTTGGTCTGGCAAGGGCCGATCGGATTGAGGAAAGGCAAGCAATCGTGAATATCGTGCTGTTGGGCAATCCCGGAGCCGGCAAAAATGCGCTAGTGATTCGCTCGATCGCCGACCGGCAAATCGCAGGCCGGTCGCTCGATGAAATTCTTGAGATGAAGGAACGACCTGCAAGCCACTCGCAGAGAGCATCGCTCTGCTCGAAGCCTTACTCCCCCAAAAAGCAAGCTGGATTATTGAAGTCTGCAAAAGCGATCTGGTTGCAGCCACCCTACCGCATAGCGATCGACTTTGCTTCTTAAATCTGGGTATCGAAACATGCGTTTTGCACTGCCGCCACCGCCTCTAGGAACCCGAAAAATTCAACTCTCCAGACATAAGCGATCGCCATTCAACGACCTCGCGAACAGGGTAAAAGCCGATACATCTCGCACCGACGAACTCGCTTGAAACGTGACTGGGAGTTGTTCGAGCCTTTCCTGGCAAAACGCGAGTAAGTCAGCCTCGACGACTAGGTTGGCGAGTAAGCCCAACCTCGGAATGCGCTCCTAAGACCGTACTTGAGCCCCATGGCTGCGCGGGTCGGCATTACCTGCAGGCGGCGCTTCGAATCCCGGCGTGTCTAACTCGCTCGTCCGGCCGCGGCGAACACTCGGCAGTGCTTCCCCCACCACCAGCGCTTGCAAATTCTCTTCCAGCAGCGATCGCGGTTGCTCCCCGATTGCCATCCCGACCGGTTCTCCCGACCGGTCCAAATACACGAAATGCGGGATGCCGTCCACTCGGTAGCGCAGTAACTCCGGCAGCCACTTGGTGTTATCGACGTTCAACATCGCAAAGTTCAGATCGCCCGCAAACTCCGCCTTTACATCCGCCAGTTCCGGTGCCATTGCCCGGCAGGTCGTGCACCAATCCGCATAGAACTCCAGCAACGTCGGCTTCCCGTTCGCCGTCGCGATTTCAAGCGGCGTTGCAGCCCGCGCTTGTTTCTCGAGCGACCCAGCGGCCGAACCAGACTGCATACTGAAGAAAAAGACTGCTCCGATCGCGATCGCGCCCAAGGCTACTAGCACATTCCGCAACCGTCGGCTCAGTGCCGAACCTTCATCCAACGCGCTCGTCCCCGAACGATTGACGGGAGTCTCCACGTTTTTTCCAGACTTTTCCGACATCATCTTACGCTCCGCGATCGCATCGAATTGCTATCGACACTCTAGCAAGCTATCCCTCGCTCCCACCCCACGTGCAAACCCCATGAAAAAGCGCGTCACCCTGACATTCCCGCGCGATCGCGTTCCAGTTCCCATTACCTACCGTTTGGCGAAAGACTTCAACGTTGCTGCCAACATCATTCGCGCCCACATCGCGCCCAACCAAGTCGGCAAACTCGTCATCGAACTCCTCGGTGACATCGACGCTATCGAAGCTGCAATTGACTGGATGGGCTCCCAAGGCGTCAGCGTTTCCTTTGCCAGCCGCGAAATTCTTATTGATGAGGATTCCTGCGTCGATTGCGGACTGTGTACTGGCGTTTGTCCCTCCACGGCCCTTACCCTCGAACCGAACAGCTTCAAACTGCTCTTCACGCGATCGCGCTGCATCGTCTGCGAGCAGTGCATTCCCACTTGCCCCGTCCAAGCCATCACCACCAACTTATGAGGTGGGCTCGGGCTCTGCATGTCCCCGATCGTCTCTGATAAAGCAAGGACGTCACCCCTTACTGAGGTCGTTGGGGACGCTCGACCGCATCTGAAGTAGCGATTGCTGCCGAAATTTATGTCGTTTGCCGGCGGATGAACAAGACAATTAAGACGGTCTACAGAATTGATTCCCTTGGAACTTGCCGGCGGCAATACAGAGCCGACTGAGTTGCTCGGGCGCGCCTACTGGATGGATGCCGCCACCCCCGCACCTGCTACTGCCAGCCCCAGCCACAGTAAAAAGCAATTGCGTGCCAGATCCAGGGCCCGCTCAATTGTTTCCGGCGCGATCGCGCGCTCCGGCTCGCCCAACCGGGGTTTGAACGTCGCCGCACCTTGGTAATAGTTCGTCCCGCCGAGCTGCACTCCCAAGCTAGCCGCAAATGCACACTCGCTCCAGCCGGCATTGGGACTGGGATCCAAAGCGGCGTCGCGACGGCACAATTGCCAAACTGCCCGCGGTCGCCCGCCAAGCATAGCGATCGTCAGGACCGTCAGCCGGCACGGCAGCCACGTCAGCACATCCTCAAATCGCGCGCTGAACCACCCCAGATCTCGATATGGTTCGTACCGGTAACCCACCATCGAGTCGAGGGTGCTCGCTCCCTTGTAAGCCAGCGCCAGCGCCGGGCCAGTCACGCCTGGCAGTGCCATCCCCACAATCCCGTAGAACAGGGGAGCCGTCACCCCATCCGTCGTATTCTCCGCCACGGTCTCCAGCACCGCTCTAAGTATTTCCGGTTCGTCCAGATCCGCCGTATCCCTTCCGACATATCGACTCAGCTGCGACCTCGCTGCCGGTAAATCACCTGCTGCCAGGGGCTCCAGCACTTCGCCAGCTGCCCGCCGCAAAGTCCGCAGTGCAAAACAGCTCGCGAGCAGCACGATCTCCACAGCAATTGCCAGGCTAGGATGCAAGACTCCCGCCAACCGCACGGCACCCCATCCCACGAGTCCGCTGCCAATGATGGTGCATACGCCCATTAAGACACCTGCCAGTCGCTGCAATGACCCCCCCGGACACGTTGCGAGAATCGCGCGCGTCCCGCCGGCAATTGTTACTCCCATCACCTGGACGGGATGCAGCCATTGTTGTGGATCGCCGAGACAGAAGTCCAATCCTGCTGCCCCAACTAATATCACTGCTGCCGCGATCGCATCGTGCAACTGCTGACCTCCTGACAGGTTCTCCTTCGCCGCCAAGTATCCGATGTGGACGTGAAAACGAGAGCGATTTCAACTCACAATTGAACTGCGTAAGCGTATAACCGATCGGACGATTCGAAACAGGAGAGAAGACCCGTACAGTCGCTCAACTCGCTGCCGTTCCAACATCCGACATTTCTAGATCACAAAATTCGTTTCTTCACCCTGTGCAGCTTGCCAGCTCCGAGCATCGTAATACAGATCTGCCAAACTCACGCCATGCAAAGCTTCGTGCAGCTTGCGATGTAATTGTCGCCACAAACTTAATGTCACCCAGTCTTCTGCATGCGAGGATGCTGGCTCGTGTCGTGGCAACGGCTCGACCGTCTCGCCAACGGCTTCGAAAATTTCACCCACAGAAATCTCGGCAGGCGATCGCGCCAGTTGATAGCCGCCGCGGGCGCCACGGATCGAGCGGACTATCCCTGCTTGACGCAACTCGATTAGCAGCTTTTCCAGATACGGAGCGGGCAAATCCTGCCGGCTGGCGATCGCCTTCACCGAAACTGGAGTGCCATCAACTTGCAAGCTTAGATCGAGCAGCGCCTTGACGCTGTAATGTCCGCGCGTAGTCAGTTTCATGTACCAAAGCGGTATCGGAATCGATGCCGAGCCAATCGGGGCTTCTCTCAAACTTCTTTACTGTAAAACCCCCTAACCTAAAATGGTCGGTGCCCGGTCTGATATCGCCGTACAAGCATTTATAATGACGCGTTGGGCTGCTTCTCTTGCGCGTCAAAACCCTTGCCAAGAGGGCGATTCCAATCATTGGGTATTCTCGAGGTCAGTTCATTAAACTTTCAGAGCACTATTGCCTAAATAATTGGGAACGCGCGCATCCATCGTCCGTCTAGCAAGGCATCTCCGGGCATTCGGGCGGTAGAATCGTTTGACAATAGGCGTATCGATTGAGCGGTTGCCCGGCGATCGCCGCACCGTCGGGGAAATAGTAGTTGCACGCGATCGTGTGACAGCTTCTCAATTACGCAAACGGTGGGAATGTCGCGATTTTCTCGGACAGCTAGTAGTTAATTCGGTTGCATGTTGCGATCGCTTTTCGCCGTTGAATGTACTATAGTTTTAAGAAGTCAACCAACAGGTGAATTGCGGGCGACCGCATACCCGGAGTCGAGCGATTCTCTCTGTCACCCTCGTTCGTTACTTAGCGAGTTTCAATTGATGGCTACCAAAAAGAAAAAAATCGAGCTGCTGACCGGCGAAGAGTTACTCAAGAAAGTCGACGAGCTCGGCGACCTCAGTAAAGTGGAGAAGGCTCGAGAGTGCGGTTACTACACCGTCACAAAGAATAACGTCGAGCGCGTGAACATGATGAAGTTCTACAACGCGCTGATTGAAGCCAAGGGAGTCGAACTCGACAGTAGTGGCAACGGACACGGACGTGGAGGTCGTTCGGCCAGCTATCGCATCAGCGTGCAGTCGAATGGCAATTTGCTTATCGGCTCGGCGTATACGAAAAAGATGAGTCTTAACCCAGGCGACGAGTTCGAGATTACACTTGGTCGCAAGCACATCCACCTCAAACAAGTTGGGGCGGGTGACGACGAGGAATAAATTTTCGACTACCCCAAGGGGTCTACCCTGCCGATTTGATTTAAAGGTTTGAAGGATATTGGCAGGCAAACGATAGTGAGATCGTGTGCCGGCTTGAGATGGCTGCTTCGCGGCACTCCAGTCCTAGGAGTGCCGCGTTTGGTGCGTGTGGGTTCGAGGTGCGGATATTCTGTTGACCCTAGCCCGGCTGACATTGAGCTACGGGAATTGATGCGTCTTCTACCGCGGACAGTTTTCTCACCATGACTAGCTTGGGTCCAATCTCCCGACCGGGCAGGGACTCGAACTGCAAGGCAGCCAAGGTTTCCGGATCGAGTAGGAAATGCGAGCCGGCCTCGGCTGCATGCCAGCGTTCGCAAGCGTTATCCGCCGATACTGGCATCACTCGACGGCCGCTGTAGAAACTGAGCGACGGTCGTTCCTTCGGCGCAATGTACACGGGCTCCGATACAGGTAGATTGTGGATCTCTGCGGCAACGGGAAGCACCGGGAACGCTTCCTCTAACTCCCACAACCAAGCTGGGGTAGAAAAAAAGACGAATAACGACACGTAAGTACCCCAAAAGAGTATGGCAATAAATTGCGGATCGCGACGCCAGAGCAATAATGCCGACATCCCTTGTGTCAGTGCCAGACACGCCACGGCGATAACAACCCCGGTAATGCCATTGTTGTTGGTTTGCACTAGGTGTAGACCGTAAACTGCGGCCGTTAAACTCAATCCTGCTGCCCCTAGCGCCCAGAACTTGGGATAAGGTTGGGCTGCCGGGCGGCACTCGAGGTCCGCGAGTGCCGCTCCAGCTGCTAAAGCTAGCCCAGGATAGATCGGCAGCACGTACCAGTACAATTTTGTGGACATCAATGTAACTGCTGTGAAGTAGAGCCCGCACCACACCATGACTAGCCGCGCCCAACTCCACGGGTGCTCCCGCCCCGCCAGATTCAGTCCCCATGCTGCCACTACCAACCACGGCAACGAACGCAGCATCTGCAGCAGATAAAACCAAGGTGGTTCGGCATGTTCGTCCACTGTTGACCAGATGCGTTCGGCTGACTGCGCCCAGAGTGCGGTTTCTGCAAACGTCTCGGCGTAGCGCGACCACTGAGCTGCGTACCATGCGATCGCAGGTGCGCTACCAAGCGTAAGCCCGCACCAGAACGACAAACTGAGGAATAATCGAGGCGTATCCCACAGCACGAACGCCCCCAGGATCGCGCCGACGAGCAAGCCAGCGATGCCCTTTGTCAGCACCATCAAACTCAGCCCCAGTCCGATACCCAAACTCCAGCGTGCGTCCCGTCGCGATCGCAATACGCACCACAGGGTCAGGATGGCAAAGCAGGTCAGCGCTCCATCCAGCATTGCCAAACGACCGTGCCGTATCACGGGCAGCGTCGTCAGATAGACTAGTGCCGCGAGCAATGCCGGGCGTCTTGTGGGAAATAGCTCGCACCCGACTCCATACAGCAACGGCACTGACAGAGCTGTCAGCAATGCTCCCGGAAAACGTGCCGTCCAGGCTGTTGCAGACCCGCCAAATCTGTAAGCAAGCGCGACGAGATTGTGGACGAGCGGGGGTTTGTTGAGATAAGGCTTGCCCCAAAGCGTCGGGAACAACCAGTGCTGCGATCCGGAGGGTGCGATCCAGATTTCACGCGCCACCTGCGCCACGATCCCTTCATCCCAGTCACGCAGCGGTACGCCACCTAAATTAACTGTGGCTAACGCGATCGCGGCAATGAACAATCCAACAATCCACGCACCCTCACTCCAGTCCAGTCGCTGGCGCACCCGTTGCCGCGCGCGGTCCCAGGCAAATGCTTGACGACTCATGATTCCTGTTTAGCGACCCATTAGACCGCAAACGTCTCGCGCGTTGCGCCATATGGTCTGCCCTGGCAAGAGCTTCCCATCACTCTTTTAACGCCTTCCCGATTGAGGGGGCAGCACCATCAGTGGAGACGGGCTACTACAAAGCCTTCTCATTCTATCGGGCACTGCGCCGCCCCCATGCAGTTGGGTTTAAAACTGCCTTACTCGCAATCGGTTGAGCTGATTTGCAGGGAATTCAAGGAGTCCAATAAGCAGAAATACTAGTGCTAATATAGGGTGAACTAATACAGGCGTCTGAAAAGCTCTGGCATAGCGTTCCTTTTGTGCTGCACGAACGGCGGCAGTATAAGGACGGGAAAGTTGGAGCGACTTATTCGCCAACCCTGCAGAGCAGCTGCAACGTTAGGAGTTTGCTCCGCATCTTTAGTTTCGCAGAGCATTTGCGCACTCCCGAATGGTTGCATGGCTATTGTCAGTTTGCAAAGGCTGTAGGATGAGCTCTCTGTTTGTTGCTTTCACAGAAGTTGCCACCTTCCCGACAGGTAGGACTTAACATACTCGGTACATGGAAGGATTCTCGCTGACCCTGCAGATTGTCATTGCTGTCTTCGCCGGGATCGGCGCGCAGGTGCTGGGCGAAACCTTAAAGGTACCGAGCATTGTTTTTCTGCTGCTATCCGGACTCTTGCTTGGATCGGAGGGACTCGGACTGCTTCGACCGTCTGAGCTGGGTGTAGGGCTCGAGTCCCTCGTGGCGCTGTCGGTCGCAATCATTTTGTTCGAAGGGGGGCTCAACCTGTCCCTCCGCGACCTCGGCCGCGTGTCGAGCAGCCTGCGCAATTTGGTGACGCTTGGGACCGGATTAACGCTGGCTGGAGGCGGCATGGCAGCGCACTGGTTGGGCGAGTTCCCTTGGCAGCTTGCCTTCCTCTATGCGTCGTTAGTGGTGGTTACCGGGCCGACGGTGATCGGGCCGCTGCTCAAGCAAGTTGCAGTCGACAAACAGGTAGCAACGCTGCTCGAAGGGGAAGGGGTATTGATCGATCCGGTTGGTGCCATTTTGGCGGTGGTCGTGCTGGATACGATCCTCAACAGCAACGCCGATGCAGTCGTCGACGTTCTAGTCGGGCTGGCACTGCGCTCGGCAATCGGGATTGGTTTGGGCATCGCAGGTGGCAGTCTGCTGGGGTTAGCGCTACGGCGGCTCAATTTTTTATCTGAGGACCTTAAGAACCTCGTTGTCCTGGCAGGTGTCTGGGGGTTGTTCGGACTCTCACAGATGCTACAAAGCGAGTCGGGTTTGATGACAACAGTCGTTGCGGGCATCGTTCTGCGCGACTTCTCAGTGCCCGAAGAGCGCATGCTGCGACGCTTTAAGGGTCAATTGACGTTGCTGTGCGTTTCGGTATTGTTCGTGCTGCTATCAGCAGATCTTTCGGTTGCCAGTATCGTTGCCCTGGGCTGGGGAAGCGTGCTGACGGTGCTCGTGCTCATGCTGCTCGTTCGGCCGCTGAGCGTGTGGTTGTGTACGTTTAATAGCAATCTTCACTGGCGGCAAAAGCTTTTCGTTGCATGGGTGGCTCCAAAGGGCATCGTATCGGCATCGGTGGCATCGCTGTTCGCAATATTGTTGACTCAACGCGGCTACAACGGCGGCGACTCGCTGAAAGCCATTGTTTTCTTGACCATTATGATGACCGTGTTCGCCCAGGGATTAACGGCGCGTTGGGTAGCAAATTGGTTGCAGATTACATCCGAGGAAGCTACTGGAGCCGTCATCGTCGGCTGTAATCCCCTGGGACGGTTAGTCGGACGTCTGTTTCAGGAACAGGGGGAATCGGTTGTGATGATCGACACCGACCCAGATGCTTGTGCCTTGGCTGAAGCCGATAACCTGCCGGTGTTTCAAAGCAGCGCGCTCAATGCTGACGTGTTGCATGAGGCAGGAATTGGCTCAGTCGGCACATTCCTGGCCATGACCAGCAATGGTGAGGTGAACTCGGTGCTAGCACAGCGAGCAGTGGAAGAATTCCAACCACCACGCGTATTTGCGGTTTTGCCCCAAAGTATGCCGACAGCAGCAAACGGCGTCAAGACCAAAGTCAATTCGGCGTTTGTCGCGCGACTGCCGATTAAAACTTGGAATCAATATCTCACCGAAGGGCAGATGAAGCTCGGTCGCACGGTGTTAGGGGGCGAAGGATTGTCGTTTCAGCAAGCTCACCTGCAGGCCCTGATTCGGGCTGGCGAGTTGCTGCCACTGCTGCTGCGGCGAAGCGGTCGCTTACAAATCGCAAGAGCGACAGAAGCGTGGCAGCAAGACGACGAACTTGTTTATATACTGCACGATCCGCGACCAAAACTACTCAAGCGGTTGTCGGGGAGTAGTTCGACCTCCCGGCTGGCGTTAGAGAAGCTACCTGAGGTCGAGGAAGTGCCCCTGGCTGCTCCTACGGACAAATATCCGCCAGTTGCCGACCCCCAGCTTTAGCAATAGCAAAATGCTCGAACGCTCTAGCGAGAGCGGGGTAAGTGACCCGCTCTTCTAAGCTCAGATATGCCTTGCCCGACCGAACCGGTCGGGCAAAAGACAAGCCTAAGCGGTTGCGGCCGCCTCGCGTGCAGCAGCGGCTTCATCTGGGTGGATATTGAGACGCGTAAGGTTAATGCGGCCCTTGCTGTCGAGTTCGCGGACCTTCACGACCACCTCATCGCCGATCGCAACTTCATCTTCGACCTTACCAACGCGATAGTCGGCGAGTTGCGAAATGTGGATCATGCCCTCTTTGCCCGGGGCAATTTCCACAAACGCTCCAATCGGGATGATGCGCGTGACGCGTCCTACACAAACATCGCCTTCGGTCACTTTGCGCGTCATGCCCTTAACGATACTCAGAGCGCGCTTGGCACCCTCCGAATCTGAAGACGACACGGTAACCGTTCCGTCATCTTCAATGTCGATCTTGGCTCCCGTTTGCTCGGTGATGCCCTTGATCGTGCGCCCGCCGGGCCCGATGACCAGACCGATCAGGTCGGGGTCGATTTTGTGCGACAGAAGGCGCGGTGCGAACTCCGACATCTCAGGGCGCGGTGTCGCCAATACGGCCGTCATCTTTTCCAGAATGTGCAGGCGACCGGGCAATGCCTGGCGGATCGCGTCGGCGACGACATTGAGCGGCAGACCGGTAATCTTCATATCCATCTGCAACGCTGTAATGCCCGCATCGGTCCCCGCCACCTTAAAGTCCATGTCACCGAGGAAATCCTCAATGCCTTGGATATCGGTGAGGATCCGCACTTCCTCACTTTCTTTAATCAACCCCATCGCCACACCGCCAACTGGCTTGACGATGGGGACGCCCGCATCCATTAATGCCAGGGTCGAACCGCAGACCGAGCCCATTGAGGTCGAGCCGTTCGAAGATAGCACCTCAGAAACGACCCGCAGCACGTAGGGGAAGTCTTCCTTGGGGGGCAACACCGGCACGATCGCGCGTTCGGCGAGGGCACCGTGTCCGATTTCGCGGCGGCCGGGCGAGCGCATGGGCTTGGTTTCGCCCACCGAGTAGGGTGGGAAGTTGTAGTGGTGCAGGTAGCGCTTCTCGTCGTTGGGATGCAGCTCGTCGGCCAGATCCTGGGCGTCGCTGGGGGTGCCGAGGGTGGCAACCGATAGCACCTGGGTCAGACCGCGCCGGAACATACCGCTACCGTGAACGCGCTTGGGCAACAGACCAACCCGGCAGTTAATCGGACGGACTTGGTCGAGGCTGCGGCCGTCCACTCGGACCTTGTCGCGGACGATCTGTTGGCGCATCAGCGAACGGGTCACGCCCTTGAACACTTTTGAGATTGCCTTGGCATCAGCAGCAACTCCTCGGGCAGCTGGCGCATCCTCGGGCAGCTCCGCGATCGCGCCAACGACAGTTGCCTTGACGGCGTCAAGGGCTGCATCGCGCTCGGGCTTGCTCAGCTCGAACTGCTTGAGGACCTGCTCGATATCGTCCGTGGCGCGATCGCGGATGAATGTCTCCAGCTCGGGCGCGACGGCCGGTGGCGTCTCAATGGGGATTTCGAGATCTAACTCAGCCATGAGTTCTCGCTGGGCTTGAATCAGATCGCTCGCCGCTTCGTAACCAAACTCAATCGCTTCGATCACGTCTTGCTCGGGCAACTGATTGGCACCGGCTTCGACCATTACCACGCCGTCTGGCGACCCAGCGACCACTAAGTCGAGGTCGCCCCGCGCGATCTCGTCAAAGCTGGGGTTGATAATGAAGTCGTCACCGACCAGCCCGACCCGTACGGACGCCATCGGCCCTTGAAACGGAATTCCAGCCAGGATAGTTGCGAGTGATGCTCCCGTTACCGCCAACACGTCCGGCGGCACTTGCTCGTCCATGGATAAAGTAGTTGCTACGATCTGAATATCGTCGCGAATCCACTGGGCAATTAGCGGGCGGAGCGGACGGTCGATCAGGCGGCTCGTCAGCGTTACCTTCTCGGGCGGGCGCCCCTCGCGCCGCAAAAAACCGCCGGGAATGCGACCGGCGGCGTAGAGTCTTTCTTCGTAATCAACGAGTAGCGGCAAAAAGTCGATCCCTTCGCGGGCGCTGCTGCGAGTTGCCGTTACTAGCACGGTCGTATCGCCCGACTCGATGATGGCCGATCCGCCTGCCTGCGGCGCTAGCAAGCCGATCTTGACCTTGATGTCCCGACCGCTGAAGGGGATCGAGCGCTCTAACTCTTGCATGGGTGTCGAGGTCCCTAGTCTTTATCACGTTTCTTTTGCTGTGGCAATCCTAGCACTTGCGTATTGGAGCTGCGCCGCGGGAACTGCCAGTTTGGCTGTACTCGCTGTCGCCGCGGGCACTCCCCCGCCATGGGTTACATGGGTTGGCCGACAGCAACTGCCAACCAGGCGCGATTGCGGCGCGCTAGGTTAGGGGAACTGGCGCGGCGACTGCTAGCGTTCCGACCCGAAAGAGGGTTGGTTTTGCCGTTGGCGCTCGCTGCTGCCGCGTGCGATTGACTCCTACCGAGTCGCCACCCCTTCGACTGAAAAATTGACTATCAAACGCAACGCGCAATGACCATCGAGCTACACGGGAGCTGGATTTGTGAAGAACAGCCGGGCTATCTCTTTATTTGGGGAGAAACCTGGCGAGCCCTCGGTGACGACCCCGACGAGGCTGCACCCTCTCTCGAGCACCCATATGCTGCTGACTATCGGGAGCTAAACGCATTCTGGCGCGATCGCGGTTTGCCACTGGCCGAGCTGTTTGCCGACGAGCTGCTGCAGCAAACGCGCGTGCTGGGACTGCCAACTTACGTGGCAGCCGATGGCGAGCCCTTACTGCCCTTACTGGCCGGCGATCGCGGAGCGACGAACGGCAACGAGACATCTAGCGCGATCGCGCTGCATCCGTGGGTGGTCGATGGCATTCGCTTGCGTCCCGGGCATGCCCTGCAACTGTTGGACCAGCTGCCGCTCGGAGGCGCGGATCGCGGTTACCTCGGCGGCGACCTGCGTTTTTGGACCCATGTCAATCGCTGGAGTTTGGATCTACTAGTGCGCTGCAAGTTTCTGCCGGGCGTGCGCGCGCGCGCAGACCTTTTCGCCCAAGGCTGTTGGCAACCACTCCTCGACAGCGCGATCGACCAAGCCCGCCTGCAGCAATTTATCCACGCGATGCCGGAGTCCTGCCGCGTCTATACCGAGCCCGCCCCTATAGACGCGCTCGACCTGTTGCTGAATTTTCTCTCGGCAGCGGTGGACGCGCGGGCGCGGGCGATCGCGCCGCGCCGCATCCCACCCGTGCGCGATCCCAGCCTCAATCGCTGGCTGCCCTCGCTGACCCGTGCCTCGGGGTCATTTGCACTGGAGTCGCAACCATTCCAGCGCCTCCACAATGCACTCGGGACTTGGACGCAGCCGGTTCAAGGCTATCTTGGCGAGCAGGTGCTCGTCACTGCCCAGAATCCCTTTCGTGCCGCCTTAACGCTGGAGCCGCCTCAGGCCGGTCAGGGCGATTGGCTGTTGCACTTCGGACTGCAGGCACTAGATAACGAGCAGTTAGTGCTGCCAGCCGAGACCATCTGGCAGCATACCGGTGACGAACTGACGATCGGCAATCGCACCGTACTACACCCCCAAGAGGTGCTTTTGAAAGGATTGGGCGTAGCAGGGCGGATTTACGCCCCCGTAGCTGCCAGCTTGGATGCCGCCCACCCCTGTTCCTGCAGACTCGACCCGATTCAGGCCTATGAATTCGTGCGCGCGAAGGCTTGGCAGCTTGAAGACAACGGCATCAGCACGCTCTTACCCCCCGGGCTGGCTCCGGGGTCGGGCGAGCGCCGTTTGGGATTAAAAATCCGCGCGGGTAAGCCGCTCGAGCGCCACAGCGCGGGGTTGGGCAGTCCGTTGAACTTCGATTGGGAGCTAGCTGTAGGCGATCGCAGCCTGTCGAAGTCGGATTTCGAGCGCTTGTTGGCAATGCAGTCGCCTTTGGTGGAAGTCGATGGTGAATGGGTGGCACTACAGCCGGCGGACGTCCGCGCCGCTCAGAGCATGTTGGCATCGCACAATGGCGATATGCAACTGTCTTTGGCCGACGCGCTGCGCTACGGGAGCGGCGAGTCACAGCTATTAGGCAAGTTGCCGATCGTCGACTTTGAAGCCTCGGGTGCCCTACAGCGTTTATTCGACAATCTTGGCGACAGCAAGGCACTCGATGAAATTGCACCGCCGAGTGCACTTCGCGGGACGCTCCGACCCTATCAAGCCCGAGGCGTCAGCTGGCTGACGTTTTTGGAAGAGTGGGGCTTGGGTGCGTGCTTGGCTGATGATATGGGTTTGGGCAAGTCAATTCAGGCACTGGCATTTCTTCTTCACTTGCAAGAGAATGACGGTCTCGACAGACCAACGCTGTTAATTTGTCCCACGTCAGTGTTGGGAAACTGGCAACGGGAAGCACGGCGTTTTGCTCCGAGTCTGCGCACGCTCGTTCACCACGGTGACAAGCGCAGTAAAGGTCAAGCTTTTATCAAGGCAGCGCGTTCCCAGGATCTCGTTCTGACGAGCTACGCGATTGCCCAGCGGGATGCAAAAACGATTCAGAAAATCCGATGGCGCGGGACGATCCTCGATGAGGCGCAAAATATTAAAAACCCGCTCTCGAAACAATCCCAAGCAGTTCGGCAAGTGGACGCAGACTTCCGCATAGCCTTGACAGGCACCCCTATTGAAAACCGCTTGTCCGAGCTGTGGTCGATTCTCGATTTTCTCAATCCCGGCTATCTCGGCTCGCTACAGTTTTTCCAGAAACGCTTTGCTCGTCCGATCGAGAAGTACGGCGATCGCGATTCGCTGCAGATCTTACGATCGCTCGTGCAGCCGTTTATTTTGCGCCGAGTCAAAACCGACAAGAGCATCATTGCCGACTTACCCGAAAAAGAAGAAGCCAACGTTTATTGCGGGCTGTCGGTCGAACAGGCCACGCTATACCAGACGCTGGTGGATACGGCAATGGATGAAATCGACCGCGCCAAAGGAATCGAACGACGCGGCAAGATTCTGGCACTGCTGATGAAGCTCAAGCAGTTATGCAACCATCCCGCACATTTTTTGAAGGAGGCGGCGATCGAGAAACCGCAGCGCTCGGGCAAACTATTGCGCTTGACTGAGATGCTAGAGGAGATCGTTGCCGAGGGCGATCGCGCCCTCATATTCACGCAGTTTTCGGAGTGGGGTAAATTACTCAAGCCGTTTTTGGAAAAGCAGCTCAATACCGAAGCGATGTTTCTGTATGGCGCAACGCGACGCGATCGCCGCGAAGAGATGGTCGAGCGCTTCCAAAACGATCCGTCGGGACCGCGTATTTTTATTCTGTCTTTGAAAGCTGGCGGAACGGGGCTAAACTTAACGCGCGCTAATCACGTATTTCACGTCGATCGTTGGTGGAACCCGGCCGTGGAAAATCAGGCAACCGACCGCGCGTTTCGCATCGGGCAAAAGCGTAACGTGTTGGTGCACAAATTCGTGTGTACGGGCACGCTTGAAGAGCGCATCGACGACATTATCGAGAGCAAGAAACATCTTGCCGAGCAAACTGTGGGCGACGGGGAAGACTGGCTGACCGAACTCGATACCGAGCAGTTGCGCGACCTCGTGCTGCTCGATCGCAACACGATTATCGATGAGGAGTAACGGGACGGAGCCGACCCGCACCGTTCTTCGTAAGAATTTAAACCCGTACCCTAGACAGGGCACCCGATCGGTTTTTCAGCCCGATCGCAGGTCGATTTTTACCGCCAGACCACTCCCATTTGCATCCTGCGGCAGACTACTTTGTCATGGCAAACGCATACCAGTTTCGACTTCACGATAGAACAGTAGTTTCGGCGATGGGGGCACCAGAACTCAGCTTTCTGTTCTCAACAAACCCGGATTGAGCCGCTTATATTTAGAAAACCGAGCCGAGATTCGAGTATGCGTTTGCCCGAACTACTCTGACGCCTGGCACCCTCGTCTACTATACGAACATTTAAAGATAAGTCTGTTACGAACTGTTCTAATTACAGATACCCTTCAAGACGATGCGATTCCCTGACAGAGAGGATCGCAAGCGTTTGCAAGGAGATCCCATGGCCGGTGCGAGGGTCCGAGGATTGGTCTACAATACCGTCGTGCGTGAAGCTCTCAACTAACACTGTTGGCAAGAGAGGCGTGCTTTTGAAAAGACGCAGCTTAGAAAAGCAACGTTTCGTGCGACCTCAAGGCAACAAATATTGTCACGAACGGCAATTGCCTTGAACGAGCGTCATGGGCTTGCTATTGCATTGACTGGGTTAGGGAAACGCAACGTTCCTCGCAGCTTCACTCGCATAGCGCAACTAAGTTATCGGCACGAATAGGAGGAACCTTGGAATATTACTTGACTGCTCTGCGGAAATATGCGGTGTTTAGCGGACGAGCTCGCCGTAAGGAATATTGGTACTTCGTCCTTTTCAACTTCTTGATTTCTTTCGGGCTTGGCATCATCGATATGGTGTTGGGTTTGGCCGGGGAAGGTTCGGGTTTTGGTGTGCTCGGTGCTATCTATGCGCTAGCTGTTTTGGTTCCCGGTATCGCAGCCACGGTCAGGCGGTTGCACGACACGGGGCGCAGCGGCTGGTGGATCTTGATTGGCTTTATTCCCCTGGTCGGCACAATTGTACTGATCATTTTCTTGGTCGCTGGAAGCGAGTCCGGACAGAACCAGTTTGACGCAGCTTAGCTCCGATTACACGTCCCGGTTTTCCCTCCCAGCCCCCGCGCCTAGTATTTGTCCAGAAAATACTAGGCGCGCACATGACCCTTATGTAACATGGCATTGGAACGAAGCTGTAATTCGAGAGCCAAACCGAGTTCTAATGGTCTTTTTAGCAACTGCACCGTCGAAAGAGTTCGATCTCTAGTCCGACCGCCAACCCAGGTAGAAAACGGGTCAGTGTCAACGGGTTCTAAAAATTCGGGAAGTTATACCCGATTCCAAGCGTGAGTCCGACCGAGGGGTCGTCGTCGAGGAAGCCTACGCTGAGCGTTGCATTTGCCGTTAGGCGCGACGGCAGCGGGACGTCTAGTCCACTCGTGAACAAGAAACCGATATCGCCGTCGTCTTCATCCGTTTCTGTGGTGAAGGCCAAGCCGCCGCCCAAGAAGGGCGTGACGGCCTCATTCTGACGAAATGACTTGCCAACAATGGGAAAATCCACCGTGACGGGGACGAGGACTGCGGTGCGACTGCCGATGACGATCGCCGGTCGAATCGATACGGGCGTTGGCTGAATGCGAATGCGGCTATTGAGTGCAAAGCCGCCTTCAGCTCCTAGTGAGGCATCGCCGCTCAATCCGATGTGACCGCCCAGCCCAATGTAACTGGGGTTGCGAACGCCGCGTCTTACCAGTCGTTGCCGCCTCCCCCGAACGCCGCCTCGGGCAACCTCAATGGGGTCTACGTCCAGGGCTAGGGGTGTGATTGTCGTTGCAGCCGTACCCGGAACGGGCAATTGACCGGCTGCCGAACGCTTAGCAACGAGCTCGATGTCGACAACCCTCTCGGATTCTGCCGACTCAGCCTCCGCAGGGACTGGAAACGACAATACACTCGTAAACGCGATCGCCCAAACGGTGGTGCTGCGAACTATCACTCTTCAAGCCTCCCGTGCCCGTTAGCGATCGCAGTGTAGCCCAAAACGTTGGGGGATCGATTGACAGCGGCACCGGACAGAACCCGCGGGGAGGCACTCAAAGGCGAGTAGGCGGATCTGACGGGAGTGCGACTGCCCAACTCAAGACAAATCGATGGCAGGTCAGTGCCAGCTCTGGGTCGAGAGCTTCCATCCGGGATAAGGCCCGCATTGTCAGGCGGTACAGGCGACTATCTCGCTCCGCTACGGCATCTGTACTGTGAGATTGCGCGCGGTAAAGGTCGTTCGCACCGAACAGCGTTCCCGGCTCGTACACGCAGACGATCCGCCAGCGATCGTCGGCCTCGGCCACTTGCAAGCTGATACGACCCGTTTCCAGGAAATACAGACCGGTTGTTTCCTCGCCCCTACGGAACAGGCGATCGCCAGCAGTCAGTCGCATCGGCTCCAGATAACCCATGAAGCGCATGGCATTGTCGTCATCGGCGAAGCGCTGTTTGAGTTGCTCGGCCAGAGGTAAGAAACGTCGCTCCTGCGGTGGGGCTGCCATCAGCAACTCGTTTTCACACCAGCCCACCGCTTGAGCAAGGTCGGGAAAGAGCAGCATTGCCTCTGACTCTGCATCGACTGCACCAACTGTTTCAACTGCATCGACGAGGTGACAGCCGTTTTTCCGCAGGATGTATTGACCTGCGGGCGATAATCCGGAGACAATTGCCGTCCAGTTCCGGCGTGCTGCTAAGTGCTGTAGCTCCCGACAGTAGCGCACGGCGGCCGAGTCGAACTCGATCGCCGCCCGAAAATCCACGATCGCGTACGCTAGCGGCTCGCGATCGGGCGCTCGTTCCCGTTCGTACAAATGCTCGAGCACTGCGTATACCGTGCCGGGAAACAGATAACCGCGCAGCTCGGCTGCATAGATGCAATCGGCGCGCGTCCGTAAGAGTGTCCGTTGGTGTGGCGGTCGCAGCACAACACTGGCATCGCTGGGACCGAATTGTTGCGCTTCCAGTCGATCGCGATGGCGCGCGCGCGCGGCGCTCGCGACGACGGTCATGACGAGTCCGAGTGCCGCACCGGTAGGAAATCCGAATACGACAATAGCTAGGGCGATTGCCAATTGCAGCGCGTAGTCACCTGGCAACAACCGCGCCCGCGTTGCGATCAGCCAGTGCTCGAGAATTTCAATTCCTAACAGGATCGACAATCCGCCGACAATCGGCCGCGGGCAGACCGACAAAATGCTCGGCAGCTGCGTTGCCGCGATCGCCAACACCAGCCCAGAGAGTATGCCCGTTAGCCGCCCGCGGCCGCCATACTGCCGCGCTTCTAACGACTCATCGGCTCCATGGACGCCCGTTCCACCCGTGCCGAGCCCTGCCAGCAGGCTCGCGCAGCCCGCTACCCGCAACTCGACGTCAAGATCGAGGTCCCGGCCGGCCGCCAGGTTTAATTCGTCGAGGGCGATCGCAACTGCCAACACGCTTATCCCTGCCAGTGCAAGGACGAGTATTGCGTTTTCAGGCGTTGCCAGCGCTTCCCAGTTGAAGCGCTGCCAGCGGGAGAGCGGCAATAGCAGCGTGCCAACTCCATTGGCATCGTCGGTAGCAAATGGACCCAGCAGCCAACCAACCGCCCGTGCCTCGCTCACAGGCACTTGTAAGAGCAGTAGTAGCAAGTAAAACAGCCCGGTTCCGATAAGTGCGCCGAGTCCAATTGCCAACTTGCGGTGGCGGAATCGACTCGACTCCAGAACTGCGAGAGCAAATAACAACGCAGTCAACCACTGCCAGATCGCTGGGGCCTGAAGTAGCTCGCCGAGTCCGTCCCAACGCAATGGCAGACCGGTTGCCACCAAAACGCCTGCCCGCACCAATAGCCAGCCGAGACCGGCGAACAACCCACCGATCGGCGGTGAGGGCACGTAGCGCGCTAAACTCCCAACCTTGCCGAGACCTACTGCCAAGGCAACCGCACCACTTGCTACCGATGCCAGGGCAATTGCACCCGCTACTGTTGATACGGCATCTGCCCCCTCAGGGGCGACCGACAGCTGTCTGTAGGTCGCGCTGGCAACCGCACCGAGCAAAACCACTTGCTCCGGCCGCACGACCGCGATCGCACCCGCCCACTGGCTGCCGAGGGCGATCGCCGTGCGGGCAATGGCCGTACTGAAGAACACCAACAGGACGCCCAGCGGTAGCAGCGGCTCCAAAGGTCCACCGAACAAATCAGCTGCCAGGGCAAGTGCTGGCACGATTGCTGCCAGGCCGCTCAGCCCCCCGGCGATCGTGCTGGCGAGCAACTGTGGGGGTCTTAGTTCTGCTACCAGGCTCGCGCACAAGCGCGCGCCGTACTTGCCGATCGCCATCAGCCCGATCGCTCGTCAGTCGGTACAATCTCTCACAATACACCTTATGTGTTGTGGACCAGCGGCATGTGATGTGGACCAACGGCGAGAGCTAACCCCTTCGGTTCCCGCAACCCCTGGCAACTGTTTGACTAACCCTTTCCCGCACAGTCGGGAGCCTCCGTGCTGGCATGCGGTTGCACCCCCGGCTTGCTTCAGAATCCCCGATACTAAATCCCCCAGATTGCGGTTCGAGTTAGATTGCAGCATCCCCCGCAGCACCCATCACTGAAGATTTAGATACAGCAAGTCATTATGCGGACTCGATCTGAAATGTTAAGTACCCTCGTCAAGTCACTGAGCGTACTCGCGATCGCCGCGCTCTGGATATTGATGGTTACAGCACCTGCCGAAGCTGCCTTCTGTCGGACGGTTGCCGGGCACTCGATCTGCATCCTCGACATCAAGCGCAGCGCTAAATATCACTGGGAATATCGCGCCCGTGTCAGCGTCGATGGCAAAAAGCGTCCCTTTGAGGTTTATAACTGCCGCCGTCGGATACGCGTGCGTCGCGACGGCCGGATCGTCCCCTTCGATGACGACGGAGTAGGAAACTCGATCTGCAGTTTGCTCGCGCGCTGAACGACCCGCGCTCGCATCCGTCGCTACTGTTGCTTTGCGGGCGTTGTTCCGCCGCCTGCTCTCAGAACTTGTCAAGCTGTCGAATGCCCCTGGTTGCGATATTTTCGCTTGCGGTTTTAGGGGCATTAGCGTCTGACTAGAACCCATAGCCGATGCTGAAATATAGCCCGTCGTCTTGGATGTTGTCACCCTCAGCATCGATATCGACCAGCGACACGCCGTAGTCGAGGCGGAGGTCTAGATTGCGGATCGGCTGCCACAAAAATCCCGTCCCGATCGCGGCGATCGCGGTGGTGTCGGAACCAATGTCATTGGGATTGTTGCCGGCATTGAACACGGCACCGGCGTCAAAAAAGGGTGCGATTTGAAACACTGGTTCGCCGGCATCGTTGAGAGCGACCGTAATGCGGTTTTCGAGCGACAGCCGAACCCCGCCATCGGCGGCAAGCACGTTCTCCCGGTAGCCGCGGACCGACTGACCGCCGCCAATAACAAATTGTTGCGACGGCAGCAGGCTGTCCGGCGTCAGTTGCATATCCAGTTGCGCGATCAACAAATGGCGGTTGCCGATCGTCTGTACGCGCTGTGCTTGGCCCAACCAACTGAAGAAGCGACTGTCTGGAATCGGTTGGTCGTTTGTGGTTGCACCGAATAGCCCCGTGCCAACCGCGAACTGCGATCGCAACGCCCATGCCCCCGTCGGCGATCGACGGACGTATTCCTGTCCGAAATTAAAGACGCTGGTGCTGGACATACCGTCCTCATCAGGACCGAAACCGAATGGAGTCGGGATGTCGGACACAAAGGTTTGTCCGTTCTGATAGGTGAAGCCGAAGGTGAGCGCCAGTTCTTGGCGTGGCGTCCGAATCAGCGGTTGGCGAAAGCTCGCTTCGACGAGCTCGAAGTCGCCTTCGATCTCGAAGTCGTCAAACGGATCTTGTACGACGGCATTCCGTCCCACTACGCCGCGCAACTGCAAGGTTCCGTCGCGGGGATTGAGGGGAACGCGATAGGCAATATCGAACGATTCCGCACCGTTGCGAAACGTGCGATCGTACTCGAACAGCCAGTAGTCGCCCGCACCAACAAAGTTGCGGACGCCAAAATTGAGTTCGAACTGCTCGGAGCCAATGCTCGGTGGCGAATAGTTGTTGACGTCGATGCTTCCGAAGAGGCGATCGGCTTCTAAGATCCGCACGTCGATGATGCTTTGACCGAACCCTTCACCTGCCCGCAAGCTGGCTTCGATGTTTTCGAAGATCGGATCGAGGCGCAGGACGCGCAGGCGATCCTCGAGTTTACCGACGTTGAGGGGTGCGTCCGCGTCGAGGGCAATGCGCGATCGCACGTAGCTTTCATCGAGGCGGCGCGTCCCTTCAATGATTATTTCCTCGACCCCACCCTCGATCGCGCGGATTTCCACCATCCCGCTCGGGAGCGTAGCTTCCACGACAACTGCCCGGGAGGTGAGATAGCCCTGCTCGATATAGAGTGCGGTAATCGCATCGGCAGCGGCAATTAACTCCGCGCGCGTCGTCGTCCCCACGAGCGGCTCGACAATCGCGGCAAAATCTTCTGGTTCGAAAACGGTACTGCCGATAACCTCGACACTCACAACCTCGACTGCAATGGCGTCGGCATCGGTGGGGGGGGTAACGGGCACTACTGGCGGCTCGACATCGGGAGCGTCGTCCGCTTCGGGGAGTGGAGCGGGCAGTTGCGGTTGCTGTTGTTGTAGAAAACGCTCTTGCGGTCGATCTCGGACCTGCGCGAGTAAATCCGTTACCGTTAAGTCCGCCACCGGGACGGCCGCCGCCAACGACTGCGTCGACACCTCGACAGTTGCAGCGATCGCCTCGCGATTCGGACCGATGCTCAGCACAATCCCCGCACAGAACGGCGCGCAAAATTGCGCAACAGATGCCCCCCTGTAAATCCATCGAGAGCCGCGATCGCTCATGCCCATATCCCACAATTCGGACGGAACCACGCGGAAATTATGGCACGCTCCTTGCACGAAATCCATCATTCGAGTCGGAATTGCTCGCTCAGCTTGAGAACGTCACTAGGTCTGAATGCACGGCCCGCTCGCTCGAGATCGAACCTGAAGCCAGTTTGTAAAATATGTTTAAGCTAGCATTATGCTGAAAATCCATGCTCCACATCGAGCGAGTGTTGGAGCACCCGTTAGGGTAGATAAAATCGGAAGGATTGAATCTAGCCACACACCTTTACAGACCTAAGTATCAGACTCCGATTTGTCTCTCCGGCACCCGACTCCTCGGGACTCTCTCAAACTAGACTGCATCCACTGCAAAATCCCTCCGTTCTATTAGAGGCTGTTTGAAAAGTTGACTTGCGCGAAGTTAGGCACATGCCTCTTGACTAGGGAGCAGGGCTTTCGGAGCTTTTCTACGGGTAGCTCGGGGCAGTCTGGTACCGAGCTGGACCCTTTTCAATCAGCCTCTAGGATTCTGCTCGGATGCATCGCAACTTCTCCAGAAGGTTTCTGCCAAATTGTCTCGGTATTTCTACTAGCTCTAAAATGAAATATGCAATTAGAGCAGGATAGATCTGCTGCTCGATTCCACTGGCATTCTTTGCGATCGAGTGTCCGGCTTTAAATGCATCTTCGGGAATTTCCACAATTGCCCAATGTGTAAAAAAATTCGATATGGGCTCGTCAGGATTTTTGTGTAAACCCTCAGCAGAATTCAAGCGCGAACTGTTGGTGACAGGGAATTTCTGCCAGTCCCTCGAGGGCAATAGAAAATCACTCCAGACTTGGAAATTAGCAGATTTCGAGCCTCTGAACCGCGAACGTTTCTAGCTTCAATACTTCCAATCCGGAGGGTGCTAGTGCTGACACTCGCTCTGGACGACACCTCTCGCGGTGTATGGGTTTGCCACGAACCCTCTACAACTAAGGGAACCCTACCAGATCGAGCCTAGAAATACGCCGGCCAGCAAAGTAAATCCGATCGCGACGTTCTCGCGGAAAACTTGTCCGTACAGTCTCGGCGGCACCCGCGGTCGGCTCAGCTGCCAGCACTCTCGTATCCATAGCGCTGAGGCGATCGCCCACGTCGCCCAGAACGACACGTGCAGGTGCATGACGATACCCTCGGCGGCCAGCAAGAGTGACGTCCCGGCAAAGAACGCGCTCACGGCAGCAACGACGCGATCGCCGAAGAACAACGCGCTGGAATTGATTCCGATGCGCCGGTCGTCCTCGCGATCGGCCATGGCGTATACCGTATCGAAGCCGAGCGTCCACAGCAATGTCGCGCCCCACAGCAGCCACATGGGCGCTCCCGAGCACTGCCACAGCCACACCTGCCCGTCGCACGCGATCGCGCTCCAGCCAATCGCTACTGTGAAGCCCCAGGCGATCGACAAGACCAACTGCGGCACCGGGAAGAAACGCTTCGCCAGGGGATAACACACGATAACCGGTACTGCCGCCACGCTCAGCATGAAGCTCACCCGGTTGAGGTACAGCGCCGCCACTGCCGCGCAGGCCAGTGCCACTCCCGCCACGACGATGCCCGTGCGGACCGACAGCGCCTTCGACGCCAGCGGCCGCGATCGCGTGCGTTCTACTTGCGGATCGATCTCCCGGTCCCAGAGGTCGTTGATCGCGCAACCGGCTGCACTCGTCGCCAGGCTGCCGAGCAATATTACGCCCACTAGGGGCAGCGGCGGCGTCCCCTCCGCGGCCAGCACCACCGCCCACAAGGCTGGAATCGCCAAAATCAAGCGCCCTGCCGGTTTATTCCACCGCAGCAAGCGGACGATGCTCAACCACGTCGGTTCTGGAGTGGATGGCAACTGTGAAGGTAATCGACGACTTGTCATAACGGCTGCAAATGGGCGGTCTTAGGAGACGAGAGACGGTATATGGTGAATAAACGACTCGATCCTAACTGCAACCGACACCGCGCGCATGACCGAGACTCTCTTTCGCATTCAATCCCAAGCGCCCAGGAGCAACCCTGCCCTCCTCGATCGCGATCGCGTCATGGCCGCCATTGACGTCGGCACCAACTCCATCCATATGGTGGTCGTGCGCGTCATGCCGTCGCTGCCGGCTTTCAACATCATCGCCCGCGAAAAAGATACCGTCCGCCTCGGCGATCGCGACCCAAAAACGGGCACCCTTACCCCCGCGGCGATCGATCGCGCCCTTGCCTCTCTCCGCCGCTGCCACGACCTCGCAGCTGCTTTTAATGCCGAACAGATTGTCGCCCTCGCCACCAGTGCCGTCCGCGAAGCGCCGAACGGCCGCGACTTCATCCAACTCGTCCGGCGCGAACTCGGCATTACGATCGACTTGATCTCTGGACAAGAGGAAGCCCGGCGGATTTACCTGGGCGTGCTCTCGGCGATGGAATTTAGCGATCGCCCCCACATCATTGTCGATATTGGCGGCGGGTCTACGGAGATCGTGCTCGGGGACGGTCGCGAACCGCGCTATCTCAGCAGCACTAAAGTCGGAGCGGTGCGGCTCAAACATCGCTACATCACGAACGACCCGATCGCCAGGAGCGAGCGCCGCACCTTGGAAACGTATATTCGCGGCCAGCTCGCCCGCGCGACCTCAGAAGTTCGCGCTCGCTTGCAGCCCGGTGAAAAGCCGACGCTCGTTGGCACCTCGGGTACGATCGAATGTCTGGCAAATCTGCACGCTCGCGAAACGCTCGGCATCGTGCCCAATCCGCTGCAGGGGTACGAGCTCTGTCGCGAGGACCTAGATGCGCTGGTCGATCGCCTGGCTGACATGACCGAAGCCGAACGCCTGCAGCTGCCTGGCATGTCCGATCGCCGGGCGGAAATCATCGTACCGGGGGCGTTGGTGCTGGTCGAAGCCATGCGACTGCTCGACCTCGATCGCCTGGTCGTCTGCGAGCGAGCACTGCGCGAAGGGGCGATCGTCGATTGGATGCTCGCCCACGGACTGATCGAGAACCACCTCCGCTTTCACAATTCCGTCCGCCAGCGCAGCACGCTCAACATCGCTAACAAGTATCGCGTCGACATCACCCACGGCGAGCGGGTCGCGCGCTTTGCCTTGAGCCTATTCGACCAAACCCACGGCAATCTCCATCAATGGGGGGCAGAGGAGCGCGAACTGTTGTGGACGGCAGCAGTCTTGCACAACTGCGGCATCTACGTCAGCCACGACGCCCACCACAAGCACTCCTACTACCTGATTCGCAATGCCGAGCTGATGGGGTTCAATGAAACCGAGCTGGAACTCGTTGCCAACATCGCGCGCTATCACCGCAAAAGCAAGCCGAAAAAGAAGCACGAAAGCTATAGCAATTTGCCCGGCAAGCGCTACCGCGAAATGGTAGACCAGCTCAGCGCCTTGCTGCGCCTGGCTACGGCGCTCGATCGCCGGCAAATCGGCGCGATCGCGACCGTTCGTTGCCAGTACGATGCTAAGCAACGGGGGTTACACATTCACGTGATGCCAGCCCGCGCGGACGACGACTGCGAGCTGGAGTTGTGGAGCCTGAGCGAGAAGAAAGCAGTGTTTGAAGAAGTATTCGACATCGCTGTCGAAACGGCTATCTGCGTGCCTTAAGCACAAGACTGTTGGCTAGAACTTGCATACGATCGCGGGCGCTCTCTCCAACGGCTCTCCTGAAGTGCGCGATCGCGGTTATTGGACTTTGGACAAAATGGGAGCCCTGGATCTGAACCGACAATCCCTCAAATGTCTGCAAAACAATTTTTGGGAGCTGTAGCTACGCGGCGTCCGAGATGGCAGCGGGAAATATTTGGGAGTTCGGCCGGGCCGACGAGCTCACCCAACTCCCAAATAGTTCAAAAGCTACACCTCATCAGGGTTAGGAAACTGGGCGATCCGTCAGCTGACCGCCTCAGTCGAACATCCATTTGTACAAAGTCCAGTAATCGAGAGTCAGCAACCGCGAGATGCCGTGCAGCTAGTCGAGCGTCAAAGCGGCACTGACTCGGCTGAATGGGACGCCAGCGGTGGCGAATAGTCAGTATAAAAAACGACGCACTCCGCGGATACCACTGGCTTCTGTTCTGAGATGTTATCGAACAGGGGACTGAGCAGTCCCATTTACCTCGATTCGCAGTGTTCATCCCAGAAGAATCGAGCGAGTCATCAAGTCCCATTGCAACAGCAAAATTGTGGAGAGGAGTAAATCAATCAGACATATGGAAGTGGTATAATATGCTACAATAACCTGATTGCTTCTGACGATTAGATTATATTCCTTGAGGGACTTTCGCCTTTCAATATTCAGATTCTAGTTCGATTTAAGAGTTGTTTCGGAGACTAGACTGTTTGCTTGCGAGCGGTTATCATGATATCAATTAATATATTGCGTCTCTTACCCAGTGCAGGAACCTACGGTATGAACGGAATCCTCTCAGATTTCCGAATCTGCAGCAGCTCGCCTGCTTAACAATATGCTGATTTGGGATTCATGTCGAATGAGAAACTTGGTATTTTTTTGGAGGAACATAAGTGGGTCAATCTATTAGGGCATTGGTAAATACAGTTGCAAAGAAAGAGCCTATTGACTCTTTGCATCTTGAAGGCAATCGCAAAACAAATATCCTTGCAGGTTGGGTATGTCCTATTCTTGACTCTCAAGGGGCAGAGAATAATCATGTGAAAGTCAACCTGGGATTTAATGCGGGAATCTGGTATTTCTACAAGCCTCACATCCAACTTTATGGCTCAATGCACGCTAGTGGAACTCTGGCCGAAAAGGTAGTGGCTTGCTGTGAAGAGAGAGATTTTCCGCTAGATAGAGAGCCAGGGGAAATCAATATTATTGGTATTGAAGGAATGCACCCAAATGGTGAATTTAATCTCGATCAAAATGACAAATGGAATGATACAGTTGCGATACTAACCTTTCGAGAAGGCAAGCCTCATTTTAATTTGCTTTGTAAAGCAACTACTGAACCTGGTTATCACTATACTCACAACACCGAAATCCATGAAGGGGTTGCTCGATTGGACACAGGGTATCATCATAATTTATGGCAAGTTGGTCAACATCGCGGTTATGAGGCCCTGGCTCAAAAGGGAAACTTGGCTCGACTTGTACGAGATGCCAACCGCGATTATCTGAGAAATGACACCACTTCTTATGAGCGTTTGAGAGGGATCAATCTTCACACTACTAAACCAGGATTGGCTTCGCCTGACACTATCGGCAAATGGTCGGCAGGTTGTGTTGTCATATATTCTCCTAAAGAGTTCTTGCAATTCATGGAACTTGTTAAGGGGAGTTCTCAGTTCAGAAGGTATTCCGATTTTGCTTTTAGTTTCATTCTGATATGGTCTCGTTGGTTAGAGCAAACACCTAGACCTATAGAGCCAGTTCCAACAGTCTCAGATGATTATGATGTTGATATTGATGTCTTAGCACGCACTATTTGGGGAGAAGCCAGGGGGGAAAAACGGTTAGGGAAAACTGCCGTTGCTTGGGTAGTTCGCAATAGAGCTTCTAGATCACCTTCTTATGGTTGGCCACCTACCATCCGTCAAGTCTGTCAACAGCCATGGCAGTTTAGCTGTTGGAATGAAAACGATCCTAACCGAGATAAGCTGCTAACAGTAAACGTGTCTAATAGCGAATTCAGGGAAAGTCAAGAGATTGCCAAGAAAGTTCTCAATGGGGAAATACCAGATCCCACTAACGGAGCCGATCACTTTTTTGCTAATTATATCTCAACCCCTGATTGGGCAAGGGGGCAAAGCATAGTTGCTGAAATTGGTGTTCATCTTTTTTATCGGCTAGTTTAGAAGTCCAAGTTTTTCAGAGAGAATGGGAAGCGATCAGCTTTGCGTACTAGTTTCTTGCAATTGCTAAGTTGGCTAATTTAGCTACTGCAGATGACACTCCTAAGTTACCTCAGTCTTCACGTATTATTTTTGAAGGGATTGGATGCGCAACTGAGTGGCAGATTTCAGGATTTCTTCGAATAGTGTTCCTTTTCCGTTTGTGTTTAATTGAATATATACATGTGAGGTAATCTATGACTACACAATTTGAGAAGTTGCTAGAGAATGTGATACGTGAGGTTAGTTTCCTGACGATTGCGGATACCAGATATGTTCCTGGAGCGTTGTTAGAGTCTCAAAATGTTGATAGATTTACAGATAGGGTGCAAAGCTTTCTTGTCCCAGATTTTTTCCAACAAAGTGATTTTAGGACTGTGCTTTCTGCAAGCAACTTTGCTCTTGCCCATGCAGCAAGTACATTTAGAGGCATAGCAGCATTATCTCTGCTATCTTTTCTAGGATTAAAAGTCTCTACGAATAGGCATTTTGAGGTATCTATTACTGTTGAGGAGGTCAAAGTGCGGCATTATGAAAATCCTGACATGGGTTTGGTGGCATTTGAAAGAGCATTCCTCCAATTCAAAGAGAGAGACGAAGACACCTTCAGACTATTGAGAGATAGATTTCTGGTGTTCTCATCATATTACGCTAGCCGATTTCGCTTAGAATTCGCAGCTGGATCGGGGTTGGAAGGAGAAGTTGAGTTTGACAATAGTAGTGTTTCTGTTGAAGCTGGCGCTGCCATTGAGAGACAAGCCGATGTAATTTTGGTGAGTAACAATATTAGTGTCCCTTTTGCTGTTAGTGGCTATAGGGTTACAAAGAGGGGAACTATTCTCGAATCCTAGCTTATGGGCACCCCTCTGTGTCTACCTAGGACTAGACAGGCACCTGCGCAGATAACATAGACCGTAGGGCGGGTTACTCAAGGAGAAAACCCCCTTGCCAAAGCCAGCCACTGACCCCTTGCCCGATAACCAATTCAAGCTAGAACCAGCTCTCGAAAAGCGCACGCGTCGCACCTTCAGCGCCGAGTACAAACTACGGATCGTTCAGGAAGCTAACGCTTGCCAACACGGCGAACTGGGAAGTTTGCTGCGACGCGAAAAGCTTTACCACAACCAAATTCAACAATGGCGTCGCGAGTTCGACCAAGGCGGCACCGCCTCCCTGTCTAAGACGGCTCCGGGTCCCAAGCCCCAACTCACCAGCGAGCAGAGTCAGATTGCCGCGTTGGAGAAGAAGATTCAACGACTCGAGCATCAGCTCCAGCTCAAGGATGATTGCCTAGCCCTACAAAAAAAGCCTTAGCGATGCTCGCGCACCAGGAGAGCGAGGGCGACGCATGAATCTGCTCGTAACCCACAAACCCGAGCGGTTGCCATTAAGCCTGGCCTGCCAGCAGTTGGATCTGAACCGCAGCAGCCTTTTCGCGCGCCGAGACACAGCGAAGGTGGCAACAGCTAGGGGGGTCAAGTGTCTCCGAGAGCGCGACAACCGCGCGCCTTGAGCCCAGCCCCCAATCAGGTCTGGACGTGGGATATCACCAAGTTGGCGTTGAGCCAGAAAGGAGTCTATCTCTCGCTGTACGCGATCGTCGACTTGTTCAGCCGCTTTGTCTTGGCTTGGATGCTGTCACGCAAGGAAAACAGCGCCCTCTCCCAACAACTGATGTGCGAGGCGATGGCGCGCCACCCCCATGCGACCGACGCGCGGACGATTCACCAAGACCGAGGCGCGCCGATGATTGCCCGCAACTTCCTGGAGGTCATCAGCGACCTGGGGGGCGACCGCCAGTCACAGCCGCCCGAGAGTGAGCAACGACAACCCATTCAGTGAGAGCCAATTCAGAACCCTGAAGTATCAGCCCGACTACCCCGGACGCTTCGAGCATTACGCCCAAGCCGAACGGTGGTGCCAGGACTACTTCGAGTGGTACAACTACAGCCACCATCACAGCGCCCTGGAGGGCTTTACACCGGTCCAAGTGTTCACCCAGAGCTATCGAGAGCTAGCCCGGCAACGGGAGCAGGTGATGAGCGCGGCGTTCGAGGTACACCCGGAACGCTTCGTGGGTGGGCGACCCAAAGTCAAACTACCGCCGCAAGTGGTGGCCATCAACCCCATCTATCGAGAAGATGGCAGTATCGAAACCGAGACTGGTGTCAATTTCCCCACGCTCGACGCTGCCAAGGAGACAACTAAACTACATTAACTAAAAACCACGTGTACAAAACTGGTTGACAACTTCCGTCTCCGCAGCGACAGCGTCAGGCGCGGAAGCTGCTCTGAGAGAGGGAGATGGGAGCAACCCTAGCTTTAATCAAGAATTGCTATCAGTATCAGGCGCATTGTTTTCGACTCTATCTGAGCAAACACCGTTTGCGCATACTACCCAACAACAAGTATCTGCAAAGTGAGTAGAGATGTGCCATCTTCTCGGGGGGAGTGGAGTCAAAGGTGAAGCAAATTGACCAGGGGTTGAAAATTTCAGAGGCAATATTGAGGCGGACAATGTACCACAAGTGCTGGGACATCGATGCACCTACCTCAACAAACAGCTCTGAATTCTATCCTTAGAAGGTGACACGTACCCATCTAGAACGAGCTGCTCAAAAGACTAATTCCCCTGCCCATCAAACCGAGAAAAAATACTTGTAGAATGACTGTAAATGGTAAAAGTTAACGAAAACTCCTCAGAAAGTTCTTGAATTCAGGAATTCCTCGAATAGAATTGAAATCCTCCTCATCCTCAATGAGTTTTGCCACATCAGGATTTATGTCTATGGCTTTCTTCAAGTTTTGAAGAACCTTCTCAATCATGCCTCTCTGGGCATAATAGCAAGCTAAATTATACAAAGCAAGTGTACATTCTTCGTCAATTTTAAGTGCTTCTTGATAAGCTTCAAGCTCCTTATCCTCATGTTTGAGATAATAATATGCGTAGCCCATGTTAGAGTAAGCAACAGCAAATCTTGGGTTAAGGGAAATAGTTTTACGAAAACATTTCAATGCAGTTTCTGCTTTCTCTGCGATTTCCCGAACATTAAATTCGCTTTCATCGATTTGAGTTATTATCGCAAAGCCCTTATTGTTCCAGCCTATTGGATTACTTGGAGCTGTTTCAATAGCCTTATCAAAAACTTTTATAGCATTTTCATATTCCTTTTTCTTGGCTAGTGCCAAACCCTTAAGGTTGTAGGGCATAAAGGAATACTCATTAATCTCCAGTGCCTTGTCATAGAAGCATATTGCATTATTTAATTCGCCCTTTAGATTGTAAATCGCTCCAAGGTTTACATAGTCCTTTGATCTCAGAAAAAAGAAATTATTTGATTCAGGAATATCTGCCAGAACCTTTTCTAAAAAAATATCCAGACTTTGCGGCAATGTGTTATCAACTTTTTTTAGTTTAGCCAGTATTTCATTGACTCGTTTTTCAATAGTTTCAAGTATTTTTTCGCTCGAAAATGTATGCTTGCTGTAAGTTTCATCTATCCTCAATAGGTACGTTTCAGGAATAGTATCGAGAATCTGCCTGACGAATTGGATAGTAGTGCTTAATGCTCTCGTTTTTTCGAGTTTTTCTTGCGCTGAGTCAACTTGCTCTTGTAATTCCTGGTAAGCGTTTCTTCTAAGGCTGTTGGTTAGGTAAACTCTAGACCAGAGATAGCCAATGAAGAAGCCACAAATGGAAAAGTAGATAATTACAGCTGTAGTATAGCTGCGTACGGCATCTGCGGAGATGCCTGATGCACCACTAAAAACTGGTGAGATGCCTGGAAGGACACTATTTTTGTAAAATCTAAGAATTGGCTCGATTTGAGTTAAACCAACTCCTACCAGTATTTTAGTTAACCAGTCAGAGATCTGTTCTAGGTTTGTATTCGCTTTAATCAAATCTGAATTGTTTTTGCTGGTGCTATTCTCGGAAATGTCTTCCCTGTTATTGTGCTTCTCGATATTGAAATTGGACTCTATGGTGCGAGGCACTCCAAAGAGAAACCCTACCAGTCCTCCCAATAATAAGCAACCCCCTCCGACAGTTGCGGTGGTGCCAAAGAGCGCCATGATATTTGAAGAACATCTTCCAATATTTAAGATGTGACTACAATTGTGGCTAACAGTATTTGCATTGCCCAGTGCATAGAAGAAAATAAAGATAAAGCCTATCAAAACTAGTATGAATAAAGGAAATATTGCTCGCCAGAGCTCAAGAGAGTCATCGTCAGACAACAACTTGTCCACAGCCAGCCCCAAAATTTTTTTCACCAGCTACTCTGTCTCCTAAAAATGTGCTTTGCTCAGATTTGCTGTCTAGGTAAATAGATTCAACGTTTTCTACCATCAATAAACATGTTTGTCAAGCGCTTCGTAAATTCTCCTTGCGTAAATGCATGCAGATTTCTGCGTCACAATCGCATTAGGGTTCCAATTTTCTGGAGTGCTTGAACTTAGCTCCCCGCTGTCATCAAGTCAATACCGAACCTCACTGATTGCGAATGAAGTACCTGGAGAGGTTTTCAGCGTAGTATCCGCGAGACCTGCACGTGATGCAGGTAGGTGGAGCGGGAGCGCTGCAAGTGCCGGAGAACGGAATATTGCTGTTTCAGCCTGCTTACAATCCCCCAGATGAATCCAATCGAGCGGTGCTAGGTATGGATAAAGAGCGGAATGAAGTGGCAGACCTGCGGCAACTTGGAGGAATTACGAAGGAAGGTCAGGAAGTGGCTGCAGCAGGCGGGACGGGATCACATAACCTTGCTGACCTGGTGGCGGTGGCTCATTGACCACCTATTAGTTTAAGAATTTTAAGGAATTGATATGAGTGTGGAATGCGGCCGGTCAATTGGTCCGCAGAAGAGCGCTATCTGAAAAAAACTCCTTTAAGGGCAGAACTCGAGATCGCTAGCCGATGCCAGAAAACACAAGACGCCGAGCAGCGGGTCTAGCTGCAACAGGGCACCGACTCGTCCGGATGGGCTCAGGTCGGTCTGCAAGCTTACAGCAAATGAAGACTCTAGCGAAAACACATCGAGTGGCCCAACTCAACTGCTTGTTGTTGACTGGATAAGCTTACAGATAGCGCTCTAAGTCGACCGACTCTCGAGCATGATGCAATTGTTAATGGGTACTGCCCTAGACCGCAAATAGTTTGTCACGAAACGTGCAAATGTTCTACGGCTAGCAACCGAACTCTGACAAGTTGGCAAAGGTGCCGGGGCGATCGCAAACACGCTATTCGTCCCAGTCTGCCATAGTTACCGTTCCGAACTAAAACTCCAGTTGGTCGAACTGCCGCCAAGGAATGCACTCTCAAGAGCATTCCTTGGCGGCGTTGCCAGCAGGGACAGGCCTCGAGGCAACTGGAGGCAAGTGCTAGCAATCTTAGCCGCTAGCAACCATCTCGACATGGAATTGCAAGACTCGAAACCCGCCGGCCGGCGATCGCGGTTACGATGCACGTTAGGCTGCAGGTGAAGACCGCCCAAACCGCTATGAAAGCTGTCGTTTTACTGTCAGGCGGACTCGACTCCTCGACGGTGCTCTATCGAGCCCGAGCCGATGGCTGGGACTGCTACACCCTGGCGTTCGACTACCATCAGCGCCACCGCTGCGAATTGCGTGCGGCGGCCCAAATTGCAGAGGCTGCCGGGGTTTGCGAGCACCGCGTTGTGACGTTCGACCTCCGGAGTTGGGGCGGCTCGGCGTTAACCGACGACGCGATCGCCGTGCCCGAGGCGCGATCGCTCGACCAGATGTCGGCAAGCATTCCCGTAACCTACGTCCCCGCACGCAATACGATTTTTCTGAGCTTTGCCCTCGGGTATGCCGAAGCCGTCGGCGCACAATGCGTGTTCCTCGGCGTCAACGCCCTCGATTACTCCGGCTACCCCGACTGCCGGCCGGACTACATCAATGCCATGCGCGCGGTGTATCGACTCGGAACCCGACAGGGACGCGAGGGCGAAGCGATCGCTATTGCCGCGCCGCTGATCGACTTTAAAAAAACCGAGATCGTTCGTCTCGGCAACGAGTTGGGCGTACCGTGGGAGCTAACCTGGTCCTGTTACAAGGGCGGAGACGTCGCCTGCGGCGTTTGCGATTCGTGTCGCTTGAGGTTGGCCGCGTTTGCGGAACTGGGTTTGCGGGATCCGGTATTGTATGCAACGGAGTGAGGCGATCGCGCCTACCCACCAGCCGTCGCGATCGCAATTGCGGTCGGAGCAGAACGTTTCGTGCGTGCTGCCAGCAACCCAGTGGAGAAGTGCCATGTCGGAACCGGAACCGGACCTGCAGCTGGCGATCGCGTCCTACAGCGATCGATCGTCGGAGATCGATGCCATCCGCCGGGTCGTGTTCCAGGACGAGCAAGGCGTTGCCCCGGAGCTGGAATTTGACGGTCGCGACGATGCTGCCACTCACCTGCTGGCCTACTGGCACGGGCAGCCGGTAGGCACCGCTCGCGTGAGCTGGCCGGACCCGCAGTCCGCAAAAATCGAGCGACTGGCCGTCCTGGCAGCGGCCCGCGGTCGTGGCATCGGTACGCAGCTGATGCAGCAAGCATTGCAACTGGCCGCAGAGCGAGGCGCGCGCGTTGCCGTCGTCCACGCGCAAGCATACGTCAAAGTTCTCTACGACATATTGGGATTCGTGCAGGTCGGCGATCGTTTCGACGAAGCCGGACTCCCGCACGTCAAGATGACCAAAATGCTAACTTCACCCTCGCCCGCATGAAGCGCTTCGCAGTCTGGCGCGATCGCCTGAGTCGTTCGCCGATCGCTGTTTTAACCGGACTGTGGCTGCTAACCACAGTGGTAGACGGTCTGTGGTGGTGGCGCGATCGCCGGCCGCCGGCCTGGGATCAAGCGGATTATCTCAATGGCGTGGTGGCCTACTGGCACGCCCTGCAAGCGCCGCACTGGTTCCAGCCGGACTGGTGGGCGCAGTTCTGGCAGCTGACGACGAAGATTCCGCCGCTGACCTACATCATTGCCGCACTGCCCTTCGATCGCCTCGGGCAAACTGCAGACGCTGCCACCGCCGTACTGACGCTCTTCAACGGGCTGCTGCTGATAGCGGTATACGGCGTGGGCGTGCAACTGTTCGGTCCGCGCACTGGCTTGTGGGCAGCAGGGATCTGCACCTTGCTACCTGGGTTGTATCGCTATCGCACGGAATTCTTGCTCGACGTGCCGGTGGCAGCCGCTGTGGCGTTGGGGCTCTGGCTGCTGACGGCCTGGCGCGTGCGATCGCAACCCGGGACGATTGCCAGCGCGCGCTCCATTCGCCCCGCACTCGCCTGGTGGCTGGCGCTCGCGTTGGGATTGGCGTTGGGGTCCGCAATCTTAATCAAGCAAACGGTGTTGTTGTTTCTGTGCGTGCCGATCGCGTGGCTGTTGGTAGCATCGCTGTGGCAACGACAGTGGCAGCGCGTCGGGCAACTGGTGTTGGGAGCGATCGTGGCAGTGGCGATCGCTTATCCGTGGTACCGCACGAACTGGCTGCTGGTGCTGACCGGCAGCAAGCGCGCGACCCTAGATGCGGCGATTGCGGAGGGCGATCCGGCCCTGACCAGTCCGGAAGCCTGGCTGTATTACTTGCAAGTGCTGCCGTTGTTGCTTTCGGTGCCGCTGATCGTCGTCCCCCTGGCCGGGTGGCTGCGCGCGCTCTGGCGCGATCGGGCCAAACCGGCAGGGTCCCCACATATAGCCGCGGCCTGGCGGTGGCTGGCGGTGTTACTCGTTGGCGGCTACCTGCTCTGCTCGCTCAACGTCAACAAGGACGCCCGCTACATCTTGCCATTGCTGCCGGTACTATCGATCGTACTGGCGCGGGGACTGCTGCACTGGGGCTGGCGCGTGCGCTGGAGCGCGATCGCACTGTCAGCGCTGCTGATGGTATTGAACCTGTTTCCCCTCAACATCCCTTTCGGGGACGCGCTCGTCCAACACCTGAGCCCGCACGTCCGACACCATCCCGACCGCGCGTCCTACCCGCATCGCGAGATGGTTGATGCAATTGTGGCAAAGACGCCTTACCTGCAAGCAACTTTGGGCGTGTTGCCCTCAACCCCCCAGATCAATCAGCACAATGTTTCGTTCTACGGAGGGCTGGCAGATTATCGGGTTTACGGGCGTCAAGTGGGCATCCGCGAGCGTGAAGTCGAGCAGGACGCGCGATCGCTCGACTGGTTTCTAACGAAAACCGGCGATCCGGGATCGGTCCCTGCCGCTCGGGCTTTGATATCGCAGCTCGTCACCACCAGCAGTGACTTTGAGACGATCCGCACGTGGGTGTTGCCTGACGGCAGTTCCTTGCACTTGCACCACCGCCGCCTCCCGTCCGCCACCGTCAAGGCCCTTGCCCCGCCGGACGGCCGAGTGCTAACACCAACTCCCGCCGAGCCCGGAACGCGATCGAGCAAACCCATTAAGGAAAAGGCTGCCGTCCCACCTGGCGATCGCCTGCGTTTGGCGCGCGTTGAGTTACCCGAACGCCTGCCGCCCGGCACGCCCGCGCCGGTTGTCTATGAATGGCGAGGCTCCTGGGATGCTTTGCACGACAACATTATCTTGGTGAGCTGGCATCGGGTGGGGAGCGATCCGTTGAGTTGCCCGCAATCGCAATGCTGGGTTCACGACCGCGCGATCGCTGGCGGCTTCTTACACGCGGGGTCCGAGATACCGTCGGGTTTTTGGGAAGTGCGAGATCGCACAGCCATGTTGCCGCCGGCCGACCTCATACCTGGCGAGTACGTCCTTGCGGCATTTGCCTGCAATCGCGTTACGAGCGAACTCGCCCCACTCCCGGTTCCACCGGCTGTTGTCACGATCGCGCCCGATACGGCTCCCGTGCCGGCTCCAGAACTGGATTTACCGACGCAGTTTCGCGAGCTGGCGCTATTGCTCCCGGCCGGCGAACCGGCGCTCGAGCGCGTCTTTACCGAAATCGCTCGCCTCAACCAATACGACCCAACTCAGGATTATCTCCAGCAAACTGCCCTCGCCCTCACCCAGCGCCTACAAGCCGATCCGCAGCGACGCGATCGCGCCTATGCCCTAGGATTAGCCCGAGCCTTACAACAAAATCCCCGGGATGCGATCGCGGCCTTCGAACGCGTCACAGGCCTGGACTCGCAAAATCCCTACGCCTTTGTCTACCTGGCAGCAGTCAATCTTTACGACTGGCGTACCGGCGCTGCCCGCCATGCGATCTCGCGCGGGCTAGAACTTGCCCCCGATTTACCCCTTCTGCACGCCCTCAACGCCGTAGCCGCCCTCATGCGAGGAAATCTTTTGGGGGCCTGGCAATCCGGCGATCGCTATTTGACTGTATCGGCAACTCACCTGCCTGCGCGATCGCTAGCACGGGCTGATACTCCCATCAACGAACAATCGAGGGGAGTCCTGCACAGTGAGGGTAACGCAGGCGTAGAACCCTCACTTAGCTATGCTCCCAACCCAGCACGAGCACACACTTCAGGACTACCACAGTCAAATTTCCCCGCACCAGCAAGTTTCTAGCGCACCACAAGAGTCTATGCATGCCGGTGCAGAATTATCTTTCTGGAAAGTGACACGCTCCCGGGAGTAGGTCGCGATCGACACCATTTTATTGACACAATATCGATCTCGGTTCGGATGTCATGGAGCGCATCGCAGTCGATCCACAAGTCCATGTCGGCAAACCTTGTGGAGCCGGGACGCGGATCTCCGTGCAGCGAGTATTGGAGCTGCTTGCCGTGGGAGTGTCTGCCGAGGCGATTGCACGAGACTACTACCCGGCCTTCAGATCCAAGACGTGCGTGCGTGTCTGGAGTCGGCGATCGCGCTGGTCGCTGCCGAGGACGTGCAGCTGACACCGATACACTCGTGAAACTTTTACCCGACCAAGACGCTTACGCGCTCACTGTCCGCTTTTTAGCTGAAGCAGGGCACGACGTCGTGACTGTAGCCGAGCTCTATTTAGCACGGGCGACAGATATCGAAATTTGGGCTGCTGCAGGGGCGAGCAAACGCATCCTCGTGACTCGAGATAGCAACCACGGCAATCTAGTATTGGTAAGGGCTTCGGGTTCCGGCGTAATCTGGTTCCGGCGTAATCTACTGACGTGCGACTCCCAGCAACCTGAATCGCATTCGTGCCGAGCTGGTAGGTTACTCGTCAGCTACTCTGCAGAAGAGTTAGCAGCAGCGTTTGTGGTTGTGGAACCGAATAGGCATCGTTTGAGGAAAAGGCAGCCGCCGCCAGAGCAGTCAGAAGGTTGTATAGAAAGAACTTTGATTATTTAAACAGTTTCCTTCTTGAACTGCAATTTACAGCATTTGAGTCAAATCAATCTAGATTTTGTTTTACAACAATACACTAGAAAGCCACCTTGATATCTCCTGTAGTCTCGGGGCAAGAATACACTGGACAGCTGCTTAAAAAATGCGCACGATCGGAGATATCAAAAGGACAAAATGATTTCCACAAGATAATCTCTGGAACTTGTGCAGCAAGCACAGAACAGAGAGATTATGACAATCGAGCCCAACAAAAAGTGGAACAATGGAGATAAAACCAGGCTCTAGACGCCAATCACCTATGAGGATATTGCTTTTCGATCGTTGACTCAATATAGTACAATGAACCCAAGGAACTATTCTTGTTTAAAAGCGAGCATTCTAAAGTCGATTACCTTCGAATGAAGATATAAAAGATGGGTAAATTATGATGATTATTTACTCTAATATTTTTTCCCAAAAGAAAGTAGGCGATCGAGTGCGATCGATTCCGTTGCTACGCCTCACCAGGCTGAATATGATTGGATGCAGTAAAGAATGTGAATATCTTCCAAAAATGACATATAGCGGTTGTGCGTAAAAACTGCCTCAATCCTATCGGGGAGAAGTTCATCAAAAGCTTACTTGCAGAAGCCCCTCTCAACAACGTCGGATTTTTGTTGGAAAATGCCTGAGTATAAAATCAAAAGTCCTTTGAGATATCCTGGCGGTAAGTCAAAGGCCATCTCTCGTCTTTCACAGTACATACCCCCTTTTCAAGAGCTGCGAGAGCCATTTTTCGGTGGGGGATCTGTTTCATTTTATTGTGCCCAGATTTTTCCAAATACCAAGCTTAAAGCCAGCGACATCAATTACGACCTTTACTGTTTTTGGGAACAGCTGTCGGTCGATCCAGATCCTCTAATCGAGCATGTGTGGGACGTAAAGTTTAAGTGTGATAACGGTAGAGCTCTCTACCAAGAGCTATGCGGACGCCGTGACTCTGATTTATCAGATCTTCAACGTGCGGTTGACTTTTTCATTCTTAACCGCATTACATTCTCTGGGACTATCGATAGTGGGGGTTATTCCGAGAAGGCTTTTCAGTCGCGCTTCACAACTTCATCGATCGAAAGACTAGAGAAAGCAAAGGAAATCGCACGTCAGATTTCCTTTCACCATGCCGACTATCATCAGTTACTTTGTGAACCCGGTTACGATGTATTCCTATTCCTTGACCCACCCTATTACAGTGCAACAAAATCAAAGCTTTATGGGAAAAAGGGAGATCTACACATGCACTTCGACCACCAACGCTTCTTTGAAGAACTTGTTAATTGCAAACATCGCTGGCTTGTCACCTATGACAACAGCGAATACATTCGAGAACTATACGCCGACTTTTATCAACTTGAATGGGAGCTACAGTATGGAATGAATAACTATAAAAAGACTACCGCTGCCAGAGGTAAAGAGCTGTTAATTGCCAACTTTGAGCTTGTTCTAGAAACACAATCGCTGCCAAGTCGATTCACCCAATAGCAAACGTTAAGGCTGTTTCTAAAAAATCCATCCTTCGTCAAGAAATGCCTCAAGCAGCAGAAAAGTTAGCCACCGTCGCCATTTAGCAACACATCGAGATAAATAACTAGCCCTCTGTGTCAACCTGGGTTCTTGGGAAGCATGCCCGAACTTGAGCCATTAGAGTGCTTGCAGCTTTTCCATGCTCGAGTAGTGGAGGTGGAGAGGAGAAAGGCGCGCAGTTCTGCAGCGGACTCGGTGATATCGATATGGAGCTTTCCCGGCATGATGACTCATCTCGAGAACCTGACACCTGCTACTCATATCACATTTTTCCGGATTAGGTATTACTTCAATGCTGCTGAATTCACGCCTGATTTCCGTCTTAGACTTCTGTTTTAAACCAGGTCTAAACCAATAACAACAAAACCGCGTAAAGCGCTGCACCACCAGTAAAAGACCAGAAACAACTCTTCTGCTCGTCTGGCAGTTCTCGCTTTAGAATATTGAGGATTAGGCTGCCGGCTAAAAAGGCCCAAACTATCGAAACTGCGGCTTCATTTAGATTTGCGATTTGAGCTGCGATCGCCCCCATCATAATCGCTGCGGTCAAAAACCAGCGCCCTCGGCGATCGTAGGAAGATTTGTGATGCTCTCGCAAATTGAAATCGATGACAAAAAAGTGCAAGGCAACCGCCACGAAAAATAAAATACACTGAAATAAGTTGTGTTCGCTTAGATCTTGAAGCAAATAGCCAAAAATTGCGTTCATGCATATAAAGACGGCGATATGAATCCAAAACACTAAAGAACTCGCGCGATCGGCATCGTTTCTTGCGCGGTTGAGGCCTCGCGAAGCAAGCGCCAAAATATCAAGCCCATAAAACACGAGTAGCCCCAAAAGAGCGAGGATGTAGACGTGATTCTCTAGATAAGCAATAAAGGGAATGGCAGAATGTTCTAATTCTGCCTGGACGTGACTTAGTTCTGGGAAAATCTCTAAAAAAACATAGCCAACTGAAACACCCCCAGCAAACGAAACCCACCGATGCTCGGGGACGACGGCCGAGATGTTTAGTTTTGGTGAAAATGCATGGATCGAGGCTAGGCTAGCCGCCAAAAGAAGCCCGGGTCCTTGTACGATTGCATCGCTCATTAACTTTAATGGTGAAAACTTAAGTGTGAATAGCTCACTTTGGTATGCCTAGAATGCCGTTGCCGATGAAGGTGGGAGCAGAGTTGCTACGCAGTCCGATCTCATCCTCACTTTAACTCTAGAAAGTTCGCTGAGAGCGAGAGCTCAACTCTACGCGGAGCACAGTACCTGTCGATGCCAGGAATGCCGGACGCAATTGCGATGGATTCGGGCTTCAATCGAGTGCGATAACCGGGATCGATCGCGTATCGTCGAGAGTGATGCATACCTGTAACGTCGATTTGCTTGCTGCGATCTCGCAGGTGAGTGTAGCAAAATAACTTTTCAAACCCATTCCCGACTTGTTTGCCCGGAGCGATCGCCGGCGATGGTCTGGTTCCCGCGAGGACGAGTTCGAGCTAAGATCGGGACGCTTTTTGCCGGTCGGATTTTGCCCTCGGGTGCCGGACCGGTCGAGCTCACCAAGATTCTCAAGCTCACGCAGATTGCTATGTGTCGTCTGGTCGGATATCTCGGACCGTCCTTGAAGGTCGATCGCCTGGTGTGCGAACCGCCCCATTCGCTGGTCGCTCAGGCCTATCAGCCGCGCGAGATGGAATTGGCAATCCTCAATGCCGACGGGTTCGGTATCGGTTGGTTCGGACGCGATCGCTCCGCTGCCCCGTTTTCCTATCGGAGCGTGATGCCGATATGGACCGACCCGAATCTCACGCAGCTCGCCCGCTATATCGAGTCCGAGTGCTTTGTCGGGTACGTCCGCAGCGCTACGCCGGGACTGGCTGTCGATATCAGTAACTGTCAGCCCTTCACGACTAATGGACTGTTGTTGCCGAGTCCGCTGTTGTTCTTACACAACGGCTATATCGAAAACTTCCGGCAGACGCTTTACCGCGACATCCGTATGTCGCTATCCGGCGACCTATATCGCTTTGTACACGGCACCACCGACTCCGAGCACATCTTCGCGCTGATTCTCCACGAATTGGAAGCCGACCCAACGCGCTCGATTGCTGCAGCCCTCGAACGCGCCCTGGCAACGCTGACAGCCCTTGCCCGCGAGAAACACGTCGGTTTCTGCGCCAATATCTTGCTGAGCGACGGAACGCAGCTCGTTGCCAGCCGCTATGCATGCGGCACCACGGTTCCTAGCCTTTACTGGCTAAACAATGCCCCCGAGCTGCCCGATGCGATCGCGATCGCTTCCGAGCCGCTCTTTGAGGGCCCGTGGCAGCGCTGTCCCGAGCACAGCATCATTCAAGCAGGAGGACCTGACGGTCGTGCCGTACGCATCCACTCAATCGTCTAAACAGGCGATCGTCCAGGCTTTCGAGCAGTGCCGCACGCGCACGCTCGACTGGTTTGCCACGCTCGATCGCGCGAACCTTTGCCGGCAAGCACACCCAGAATTTAGCCCAGTTGGCTGGCACCTCGGACACATTGCGTTTACCGAAGCGCTGTGGATTCTCGAGCGTTGTGCGGGTGAATCGGATCCGTTTCCCGAACACCGGCAGCTCTTCGCTGCTGACGGTTTGCCGAAAACCGCCCGCCAGGAATTACCGAATACTGAGTTTCTCTGTGAATACTTACACGTCGTGCGCGATCGCGTTTGGCGCTATCTAGATCGCGCGCCGCTGGAGCAACAGGCACGCCTGTGGTGGTGGTTGTTGCAACATGAATGCCAACACAACGAGACGATCGCGATTGTCCTCCAGCTCCAACGCTGGAATCCGGCCGAACTGCAACCACCGACTGCCCGCCCCATAAGAAGCGTTCTCGACACCTCAGAGATGGCATTCGTCCCGGCTGGACCGTGCACGATCGGCAGCGATCGCCTGGCGCAGGATAACGCGCGTCCGGCTTGTCCGGTCGAGTTAGATGCATTTTGGATCGACCGCTATCCAGTCACCTGCGAGCAGTTTCGCGAGTTTATGGCAGTAGGCGGATACCGCCAACGGCAGTGGTGGTGTGAGGACGGCTGGCACTGGCTGCAGTCCAATCCCGTCGCGCAACCGCTGTACTGGTCGGACGATCGCGCCTTCGACCGGCATCCAGTTTACGGCGTCAGTTGGTACGAAGCCACTGCCTACGCTCGTTTCGTTGGCAAACGGTTGCCTACCGAGCTGGAATGGGAAAAAGCCGCCTGCTGGGACCCGATTGCCGGACGCGCGCGCGATTACCCCTGGGGCAACGCGGCCCCAACGGCGCGATTGGGAAACTATGACGGTTTTGTCGGGCAAACTTCAGCAGTGGACGCGCACCCGGCAGGTGCCAGCACTCTCGGCTGCACGGACTTACTCGGCAACGTCTGGGAGTGGACCGCATCGGGGTTCGACGGCTATTCCGGCTTCGCGCCCTATCCCTATTCGGGCTATTCGCGGAGCTACTTCGATCGCCGGCATCGCGTTCTGCGCGGCGGTAGTTGGGCAACGCGACCGTGGGCGCTCCATCCCTGCTGGCGCAATTGGTATCAACCTCACGTTAGGCAGGTATTTGCAGGTTTTCGTTGTACCCGCGATCTGTAAGGTGACATGGTATTTTTCATGCTGAAAGGCTTCACTTCTGCCCCCTGACCCTACACGGCTACCTTCTCAAACACTTTCTTGTTTCCAGGACGTGACACTGACTGTCCTCCTTAGCGGCTGCAAATTTACGGGGGGTCGGGCTTATCTCTGGGTAAACGGTCATTGAATTTGCGGGGTGAACTCTTCTAATCTCTGCGGTCTAGCGAAACGCAAGCCCCAAACGATTCAGGGGTCTAAGGTCGAGCGACCCTAGACCCCCTTGCGATCGAGAAGCCGCAATATTGGCGTCCCCTCGTGCCCCTAGATGTTAGGCAATGAGAGAGCGGCTGCCGGCATTGTTGCTTATGGAGTCCTCCCATATGTTGGCGTTGGCCAAGAGGCTAGTGCCATTCGTGCTAATGCCAGTGGTTAGGGAAGCCCCTGACGTGTTGGCGAGATCCAAAACAGCGAACAGATCGTCAGCGCTATCGACGATACCGTTAGAGTTAAGATCCCAGAAGGCCTCAAAATCCCCCAACGTCCCAGGAATTATGAGAAAAGGTGTGTTAGGGTCGAAGCCTAATAAGTCTACTCCCTGCTCGAAATCGGAGATAAAGGCAAAGTCACTGTTGCCACCCCCAACGTAGAAGGGGCCGCTCGCAGCGTCACCGAGGATGAACTCGTCGGGACCAAAGCCACCAGTTAGCAAGTCTATCTCGCCTTGGCCGGGATTACTGCCTGAGGGACCAAAGTCGATCGTAAAGGTGCTGGTCAGGGGATCGCTCTGAAGCGTTCCCGCAACACCAGTTAGGAAATCCAAGCCCGCTGAGCTAGACCCTTCACCAAAAAGAACGTCATCCCCGGCGCCACCAATGAGGATGTTTGTCCCGTCATCACCCTTGATAACGTCGTCGTTCTGAGTGCCGACGACATCTACAAAGTTCTGGGTGTTGAATTGCAAGGAGTTGCCGCCCGGTAGGTTTTCGATGGTGACGTCGCCCACCGTCAGGTCGATCTTGAAGGAACCCGTGTTTAGCCCGCCGCCAGGGATAACCGGGCTAGCGATCGGGGTGCCGTCGATGATGTTGAACTGACCGGTGGTCCCGATGATGCTTTCAACGCTGGGATTGAAGGGGTCGCCATTCTCGCCCAAAAGTTGGTCGGTACCGAAGTCGCCGAAGTTCTTAAGGATGCTTCCCCCGTTTTGGATGGTCAGCAGGCCGAGACCGGCAGTGCTGTAGTCGAGGACGTCAGCCCCAGCAGAGCCGTCGTAGGTATCGTTGCCATCGCTGCCGAAAAAGACGTTGTCTTGGTCGTTGCCGACGATGGTGTCATCGTTTTGAGTGCCGATGACATTGTTGAAGTTGACCACTTCAAATGCTAAGTTCGTGCCGACGACGACATCGTTAATCACTAGGGAGTTTGCACCCAAGTCGATATCGAACGAGCCGGTATTATCGAAGCCGGCAATCGGGCTGCCATTGATGGTGTTGGTTTCGCTCGCATCGCCAACAATGCGCTCGATGCTGGGAGACAAGCCGCTAGCACCGCCATCCAAGGTGTCGACGCCGCCAATGCCTTTGCTAATCGTGCCGAGGTTGTTTAGAGTAACACCGCCAACGTTAGCGCCGCTGTAGTCGACGGTATCAGTGCCGCTGCCGCCGCTGAAGCTGTCAGAACCCTCACTGCCAAAAAAGGTGTTGTCCTGGCTGCTGCCGAGGATGGTGTCGTTGTTTTCGGTGCCGCGAACGTCAACGAAGTTGATAACTTCAAACGCCAGGTTCGTGCCGACGACGACATCGTTAATCACTAGGGAGTTTGCACCCAAGTCGATATCGAACGAGCCGGTGTTGCTAAAACCAGCGACTGGAGAACCGTCGATGATGTTGTCGAGATTCTGAGCGCCGACGATGCGCTCGATACTGGGGGATAATCCATCGAGGCCGAGACCTACAAGTTGGTCGGTGCCAACAACGTTGCCTTCGGCGTCGGTTTTATTGATTAGACCCAGGTTCCCTAGGGAGATGATTAGGTCCAAGTCGCTGTAATCGAGGGTGTCAATTGCCGGGTCGGGCAAGCTCGTCCCGCTAATGGATCCGCCATTGTAGGTGTCGTTGCCAAGGCTGCCGAAGAAAGTGTTGTTCTGGTCGTCACCGGTAATCGTGTCGTCGTTCTGGGTACCAACGACATTGGTGAAGTTCTGGACGGTGAAGCTCAGAGGTCCACTGGGAATGCCATTGATAATCAACGAGTTGCTGGCGAGGTTGACGTCGAAGGAGCCCGTGTTGTTGAAGCCTTCAACAGGGGAGCCATCAATGGTGTTGACGATCCCGGCGCCGATCGCGCCAATAATGACTTCAACCGACTCAATGCGGTCGACACCGCCACTTGCCTTGGCGATCGCTCCGAGGGCGTTCAGCGTGATGGATTCACCGCTAGCAGCGTAATCCACAGTGTCGATACCGGAACCACCATCGATCGTATTGCTTCCGGTGCGATCGCCGACAAGGATGGTGTCATTGCCAGCTTGAGCCAATACCGTGTCGTCGAACCCATCATTGGACAGAAAGATCGTGTCGTTCCCTTCACGAGCGATGATGAAGTCGACCTCAAACGGATTGTCGAACAAGAGATCGTCGAGAGAAGTACCAAGAATAAAAGCCACGTCAAAATCCCCTACTGTGATTGAATTGCGCGTCAGCATCCGAGCCCGTGCGGTGCAAGGTTGCGACACTTCACCACAAATGAAATGACAACCTCGACCACATGCGGATTCGGTTTCAACAAAGGGAAGACTTTTGCTAGGCGATCTACAGAAAAGCAGTCTGCATCGGGAGCCCAAAGAGTTTGCAGCTCCCGACATCAACGCTTGACATAGCATCAAGGTCGAGCTATGTTGTAGGACCAGGATTAACAAGCCAGCCCTAGATAATGCAATCAAAGGCGGTCAGTTTTTCCTTAGTCGCACGCTCAGATACCGCGCTCGTACTCGTCTGGTTTCCTAGTTCCAACCCGTACGTGCACGGCAAGCAAAAGTGCCTCCAGTTGAACCGTAGAAGCTTCAAGCTTTCTTCGGTTCAACTGAAGTCTATAGTAGTTTTTATATCGAAACAAGTCAAGATTTCTTTCGAGGTTTATCTTATTATTTTTCCCTTGGCGATGTAAATTATTCTGTGCAATACGGTTATCGACGAGTTAGTTTAGAGTACTTCGAGGACTGCGCCACATACCGACGCAAGAAAGAATCGACCAAAGACGAACAACTGCTCCACGCACTGCTTGAGGATTACTTTTGTCTCGAATATATTCTCGAGGGATGGACTTCTGGAGCATTCCCCTCACAACTGGCTGAACGTTTACTCCTAGTGAGTTGAGCCACTATTCTGATTGATTAATATGTGCCTCACAAACCTGGCAAGTTCCTCCCGAGGTTCCAAGGGTTTCAGGAGATGTTTCGGTCAGCCAGCTTGTGGTCTCTGATGTCTAGCAACATGCAAGCTCCAATAGATTCAAGGGTCTAAGGTCGTGAGACCCTAGACCCCTTGCGATCGAGAAGCAGCAATATTTGCTTCCCTTCGAGCCCCTAGAGGTTAGGAAATGAACGTGCGGCTGCCGGCAACGTCGTCGGCGCTGGCGTTAGCGAAGAGGCTATGGGCATTCGTAAAGGAGGACCCTGCTGAGTCGGCGAGATCCGTAACGGCGAACAGATCGTCGGCGCTATCGAGGATACCGTTGAAGTTGAGATCCCAGAAGGACTCAAAATCGCCTAACGTCCCAGCAACCGTGATAACAGGTGTGTTCGGGTCGAAGACCATCCTGTCTACACCTGGCTCGAAGTCGGAGATAAAGGCAAAGTCGTTATTGCCACCCCCAACGTAGAAGGGACCGCTGGTGGCGTCGCCAAGGATGAATCGGTCGGGGCCGGAACCCCCGGTTAGCAAGTCAATCTCACCTTGGCCGGGGTTACTGCCGGCGGGACCGAAGTCGATGTTAAAGTTGCCCGTCACCGGATCGCTCTCGAGCGTGCCCTCAACACCAGTAAGGAAATCCAAAGCAGAGGAGCTAGACCCTTCACCGAAGAGAGCGTCATCCCCAGCACCTCCAATGAGGATGTTGGTCCCGTTGTCACCCCTAATAACGTCGTCGTTTTGAGTACCGACGACATCCACAAAGTTCTGGGTATTGAATTGCAAAGAGTTACCGCCCGGCAGGTTATCGATGGTAACATTGCCCACCCTCAGGTCGATATTGAAGGAACCCGTGTTTAGACCGACGCCTGGAATCGGAGTACCGTCGATGATATTGAACTGACCGTTGGTCCCGATGATGGATTCAACACTGGGATCGAAGAGGTCGCCATTCTCGCCAAAGATTTGGTCGGTACCGAAGTCGCCGAAGTTCTTGAGGATGCTTCCTCCGTTTTGGATGGTCAGCAGTCCGAGACCGGCAGTGCTGTAGTCGAGGACGTCAGCACCCGCAGAGCCGTTGTAGGTATCGTTGCCATCGCTGCCGAAGAAGACGTTGTCTCGGTCGTTGCCGACGATGGTGTCGTCGTTTTGAGTGCCGATGACATTGTCGAAGTTGACAACTTCAAACACCAGGTCTGTTCCGAGGACGTCGTTTAGGATTAAGGAGTTTGCGCCTAAATCGATATCGAAAGAGACAGTGTTGTCGAAGCCGGCAGTCGTCGCGCCATTGATGGTGTTGGTTTCGGTCGCATCGCCAACAAGGCGATCGATGCTGACAACCAAGCTGGTAGGAGGGCTATCAAAATCAAACCTGTCCACACCGCCAATGCCTTTGGTAATCGTGCCGAGGCTGTTTAGAGTAACGCCGCCAACGTTAGCACCGGTGTAGTCGATGGTATTAAAGCCGCCGCCGCCGCTGAAGCTGTCAGAACCCTTACTGCCAAAAAAGGTGTTGTCCTTGCTGCTGCCAATGATGATGTCGTCGTTTTTGGTGCCGCGAACGTCAACGAAGTTGACAACTTCAAACGCCTGGTCAATACCTGGGACGACATTCTTAATGACTAAGGAGTTTGCACCCAGGTCGATCTTGAAAGAGCCGGTGTTGCCAAAACCGCCAACCTCGGAGCCGTCGATGATGTTGTTGAGATCCTGACCGCCGACAATGCGCTCGATGCTGGGGGTTAATTGACCGAAGCCGAGGCCAACAATTTGGTCGGTGCCAATAACGTTGCCTTCGGCGTCGATTTTGTTGATGAGACCCAGGTTTTCTAGGGAGATGGTCAAGCCCAGGTCGCTGTAGTCGACGGTGTCGATTGCGTTGTCGGGTAGGGTCGTCCCGCCTAGTGAGCCGCCATTGAAGGTGTCGTTGCCGAGGCTGCCGAAGAAGGTGTTGCTCTGCTCGTCACCGGTAATCGTGTCGTCGTTCTGGGTACCAACGACATTGGTGAAGTTCTGGACGGTGAAGCTCAGAGGACCACCTGGGCTGCCACTGATAATCAAGGAATTATTGGCGAGGTTAACGTTGAAGGAGCCAGTGTTATTGAAGCCTTCAACAGGGGAGCCATCGATGGTGTTAACGATCCCGGCGCCGATCGCGCCGATAATGACTTCAACCGACTGTATGCGGTCGACACCGCCACTTGCCTTGGTGATTTTTCCTAGGGCATTCAGCGTGATGGATTCACCTAATGCGGAATAATCAACGGTGTCGACACCGGAACCACCATCGATTGTATTGTTGCCGGTGCGATCGCCGATTAGTATTGTGTCATCGCCAGACTGAGCCAATACCGTGTCGTCAAAGCCATCATTGCTCAAAAAGATTGTGTCGTCACCCCCCCGAGCGACGATAAAGTCTACATCAAACGGATTGTCGAACAAGAAATCGTCGCCACACGTACCAGAAATAAAGGTCACGCCACCTTCTCCTATGTAGGTTGAATTACACGCCCGTACCCGAGTGCGCGTGCAAGGAAACGACACTTCAACACAAATGAAATGAAATGCCATCCACGATCGCAAGCGGATTCGGTTTCAACAAAGGGAGGACTTTTGCTAGTCGATCGACCGACAAAACAGTCCTTATCGGGAACCCACAGTGTTTGTAGGCCCCTGATATCAACAGCTTGCCCCAACATCAAGGTCGAGCTATGATACGGTGATAGGGGTCACTAATCAGCCTTAGATAAACCAATCAAAGGCCGTTGGCGATTTCCTTAATTGCACGCATCTATACCGCGATCGTACTCATCTGGCTTCCTAGTTCCAACGGGTACGTTCGCGGGAAGCAAAAGTGCCTCCGGATGAACTGTAGGAAGTTTTTTCTTCCTTCAGTTCACCTGAAGTCTATAGCAGTTCTTGTGTCGAGACAAGCAGAATATGCCTTGATGCAAGCTAAGAATTGTTTCAAAGCTTATCTTTTTATTAAAATTGCAAAATATCGCGAGTAATGTAAATCCTTTTATGCAACCTGTTTGCGATCTGTTATCGGCGAGGTAGTAGACGGTACTTCGAGAGGCGCATTATGCTCCGACGCAGCAAAGAAACGACAAAAGCCGGCCAACTGCTCGACGAACGGCTGTAGAACTACTCTGGTTCCGAGTAGATTTTCGGGGAGTGAAGTCTGCTGAAGCAATTTACCTCACGGCTAGTGGAACGGACACTCCAGGGTGAGTTGAACTACCTACTGCAGGAGAACGGGCAGCCAGCCCCAACCCTCCTCCCAACTTGACCAATAGCTGCTCGGGAAAACTGTGAAAACTAATCAGGGCAGCTTAAGACCTAAAGGTCTCCAGAGGAGGCAGCACCGATGGCCTAGGGGAAGATGAATGCAACGCCGTTTGACATCATCAGCACCTCGGCGAGTGTCATCGGTCGCTTGGCTGAGCCCATCTTCATCGCTAGCTTCACTCCCTTCTCCAGCAACGGTGCGCTCCCTCGCAGTTGAGCGCAAACCGCAACCCCGTCACACTCTGTCGCTGCCCGGCTACTAGCTTCTTCACATTCAGATTCTGCTGCCGACGGTAGGCGCTGCATCATCACCTCCGTCTGGCATGGTAGCTATTAGATGATGCCAATGAACTGCCTCTGCGCCACTGAAAACAGAGTCCGGATGCTTGGCTTTGCGTCTAGTCCTCGCGGTCGCCTCTCGGACCCCTTCACCTTGCCGGCCACTTCCAGCCCCAGAGCCATACCTGCCGATACACGACTTGCGGATGCCGAGCTCGCGTCTGGCATTCAAGGGCGATCGCCCAGAGACTCTGGCTGTAGCAGCGCTCCCCATCGGTGCACAGTCGCACGCAGATCGCCAGAGACGCCCAGTCCCAAAACTCACCCCGCCCGAGCGAACCACCGTGCTTCGCGCCGACACATCCAACTGCCAATCCAGTAGCGGCTCTCGCGCTCCAGTCAGCTTAACGCCCACCCCGGACTGGGCTAGCCGCGCGAATGCACCTACCTTGGTGTGTAAGCTTCACCGCCCTCAACCGCGATCTCGGCTGGTTCGGGAACCAGCGGCGACCAAGCCGAACTGTCGTCTGCCTATCGCTGCCCCCAGAGGATGATGCTGGCAGGCGAGACGGACTCGACGCGCGTGCTGGCGCGAACGCTCAAGTTTTCGGTTCGCATCTTCAGGCTGCGTTCGACCCATGCGCTGGGCGTGCGCCAGCGCGCCATGGAGGAGCCGGTGCGGTCGTTGAAGCGGCGATCGCAATCGCGGCCCCAGTAGCGTTGGGAAGGACGACCGGACTGGCGTGGAGTGGTGCCGGCACGGACGGTCTGGTTGCCTTGGCAGCGGTGGCATGGAACGGACATGCGTTCTGAAACGTATGGGTGCCATTCCAATCTTATCCCTTTTCCCGATGGTGCCAAAACTCGGAGTTGCAGATCGACGCTCAGCCCGTCCGTGCAGTTCTTTGTTACGCTATACCAGAAAAGTTAGGATGTTTTGAACGTGTTCGACTCGTCTGGGTTTTACGCTGCCGTAAATCCACAGTATCTCCTCATCAATGGCGCGATCGGAATCGGTATTGCTGCAGATGCAATGATTGCTACTGTTGGAAGATTTCGTCGCTTCGAGCGCGTCAAGGATGCCCTGACTTGGGCAGCGGCGATCGGGCTGACCCATACAGTGTTTCCCACAATCGGGTTGATCGGACTGTGGTATGCTGCCAGCTCGTTCCCCTCACTGAAAGCAGTGATTTATGGTATTGGATTCCTCGTGATGATCTGGTTTATTGCCGAGATGATTCGAGAGGTCGCCGGCTTCGACGATGATGGCACCGAGCTTGAGGACGATTCGGACTTCCTTTACCAATTTCTATCGCGGCACTCAAAATTTTGGGCCGCTGTCTGGGCCGTTTCTATCGATGCCTTGGTCACGGGTCCTGGTAAGACCGCCGCTACCGCCCAGTGGAGTCAGATCCAAGTTTTGGGTAGTTTCCCTCTCGTAGGGTTCGTGGTGTTTGGCTTGGTGATGCTTAGCGCATGGCCCGCGATCGCTCTGCGCAGACACTGGCAAGAAAATAAATTCGACAATCCCGAAGGCTTGGCAAAGTTTACGACAATCGGCTCCTGGGTGGAGCTCGGCATTTTCCTTTACTTTGCTTACTTGGCGGTTTTTGAAACGATCGTCGCGCTGGGCATTAGCCCCATCATCAACGAGTTTTTGATTGCCGGTGGGTTAAGTATTGTCACCGCTGCGATTCTGATAGCAACACTTTGGGAACGAGTCTGGGGGCATCAACTAAAAGAGGCAGAAGAGTTGCTCGAGCGATAAACTGGAAGCTTTACTTCAAAGCGCGGCTTGGGAACGCGTTTTTCGCGTGCCGAACATGCGGTTCCGCGATCGTGAATTGGGGTTTATTGCGTCAACCACCCCGAGAAAATACCCCAAAACACGAATGCGCCAAACAGCAACCGATACCACACGAACACCCACGCGTCCTGTTGCTGCAGAAACCGAATCAACCCCGCGATCGCGACATAGGACGACGCAACTGCCGTCACCACAGCGACCAGCAACGGCAGTGCTTCAGCATTGGCAAAGCCGCTCTCGATTAAGTCCAGCAGTTCGACCAAGCCCGCCAGCGCGATCGCCGGAATCCCCATCAGAAAAGAGAATCGCGCTGCCGTTGCCCGCTCCAAGCCCAAGAACAATCCGGCTGTGATGGTGGAGCCCGAACGCGACACGCCCGGTATCAGTGCCAAGCACTGTGCCAGTCCCATTAAGATGCCGTCCCGCGCGTCGAGTTGGTCGTAATCGCGCTGGCGAGTGCCCAACCATTCTGCAACGCCGAGTAACAAACCCATCACCACCGACGCGATCGCGATCGCCGTCAGCCCTCGGAGCGGCGTGTTGTCTAAATCCGGCACCAGCGCTTTCAAGAGCAACCCGCAAATCACGATTGGCACCGTTCCCATCAAGATTCCGGCCGTCAACCGCAGCTCCGGGACCTGCCAGTCTCGCGATCGAATGCCATGCCACGTACCGCGCCCGAGTCGGACCAAGTCTCCCCAGAAGTACCACAACACGGCTGCAACGCTGCCGAGCTGCACGATTGCCTCATAGGTCACGCCCGGTTTGCCCCAACCCAACGCGATCGGCACAACGTTCATGTGTGCCGTGCTGCTGATCGGCAAGAACTCCGTCAGTCCTTGCACGAGTCCTAATACGGCTGCCTGCACCCAGTTGTAATTTCCCACGGCAATACTGCCAGTTGCTGGGGCGGCTTCTGGTTGTGCTGCTACTCCAGCCGCCAGTGCTGTCAACCCACCCAACGCGATCGCTCCGACGAGCCGCACGTATTGTTTGCTGCCTCTTCTCATAGCTCGCTCGAAACGTTCTCTAAACTGTCTGGAAACTGTTGGAACACTCGCTGGCTGCAGGTGCGCCTGCCCTGCGCAGCACAGTATACTGCTACAGGTATTTGCGACGATGCGATCGCTTATGACAGGTTGCCCCCATTTGGTAAAGACAACCCAACTTCTCAGCATCCTAAACCCATCTCCTAAGCGACCAAATGTTCTTCGTGCAGACCAATCTAATTGCCAATCCAGGTGCGGATTTCTTGCTCCAGTCGGCTCAACGTCCAACTCGAGCTTTACTAGCCGAGCAATTACGCTCTAACCTGGGGTAAAGTTCATCACATTTAACCGAAATCTCCTCTTGGACGTGCAATGCCGTGACCGTGATGGACTGTAATCTGCTAAACGCTGCTCCCGCGGGATGATGCCAGCGGGGGAGTCGGACTCAACTTGCCCGCAGCGAGAACACCCAGGAGTTTCTCAAGGCTAGGCAGTCGTCCAACACCCTTAGAGAGGCGTCACACCTGCATCGTTCGTCCTTTCGAAAGCGTCTCCAAACTGCCAGCTTGTCGAAGGTTCTGCGCACTGGTGGCACTAGCGATCGCCAATAGTCCCGATACGCTCTCTACCCGTCTTGTTCTTTTTACCTTGTCATGGAAACGGTTGCATCAGAGTCTGGTTTACTGGCAGCTGCCTCTGTTCTCGGCAACGGGGTTTGGCAATTGCCCCCCTCGCACTTGACGCTACCCCCTCAACAAATCCACATTTGGTGCTTGCCTCTCACAGATGCGGACATTGCAGGATACTGCTCCCTGCTGTCACTTGACGAGCAGCGGCGTTTAAATCGGTTACACGGGGAAACGTTGCAACGTCGGTTCGCGGTCGGTCGCGGGCGTCTGCGAGTGCTGCTCGGACGCTACCTAGAGCGCGACCCTGCAGAATTGCAGTTTCAATATGGCAAATACGGTAAACCTGCTTTGCGCTCGTCAACCCCGACCGTACAGTTCAATCTCTCTCATTCAGGGGACTTAGCTCTTTGTGCTGTCGCTCCGCCAGACTGCCGTGCCTTAGGCATCGACCTGGAGTGTTCTCGACCGCTAGCTGCCGCTGAGTTAGCACGTCAGTTTTTCAGTCCCCGCGAAGCCGAGGCGATCGCGCTACTGCCACCTGAAGAGGGTCAGCGAGCCTTTTTGCGCATGTGGACGCTGAAAGAAGCTCGTTTGAAGGCGACCGGTGTGGGGATTTCTGAAGGGCTAGCACAGGTCGAGGTCGATTTGGACCATCCATCGCGCTGCCCGGGCGAGCAAGAGTGGACGATCGGTGAGTTGACGGTTGGGAATGGGTACTTCGGTGCCTTCGCCGCGATCGGGCACGGGTGGCAGTGCCATTACTTCCAGATGAATTGGACTACAAAAAATAGGGCGATCGGGCTGTAAGAGCGGAGGAATCCGGGCCCTCGCCTTATTCCGATATGCCCACTACGCCCCGAAAGTTGCTCTCGATCCACTTGGACAAGTGCTGAACGCGCGGGTGTTTGAGCGCTGTCATGTGGTTCTCCGGACCATGCCAGGACAAAAGCTCTGGTGCCCACGAGCGTCATGCCTCAACACTGTTCGCAATTGATTTGGCATTGGTTGCTACGGGCAGCTTGGACTCGCTCTGCAAAACAAGGCCAGTTCGACCAGGACAAGGGCTTTCCGTTTGATAGTTTGTCCTGAGAGCGTTTCCAAAGGTGCGAACGACCCCTTGCAGGTCTTCTGCCTTGGAGCGTGCCGGTACAAAACCATGCTGAAGAAGACTCTCATGCAAGCAGCGGATTTGGGCATTGCACAATAGTAAGGATGAGATGCCCTAAATGCCGATCCCAGCAAATTCGTAAGAACTGCCACCGATGTGGCAAGCAAAACTACCATTGCTAGGACTACGGCCCTAAATTTGTCGAGTCCTACTCTCAACGTGGTTACCCACCGGAGGTTCGGGAAGAATGCTTGCGGTGATACTTCGAGGGGCAGGGGTTCCGGAGCATAGAACGTTGCCCTAGGGTCAGCCAAAACACCGTCATCCATTGAGTTCGTTTGAGTGCACAGGAGCTCCCCCAGCTCCCCATTGACGAGAATCAGGCTCCTGAGACTTGGGAGGTCGATGAACTACAAACCTTCACGGGGCAAAGAAAAAAATGGATATGGACGGTGGTTGACCATAAACGGCCTGGCATCCTTACCTGCATGGTTGGCGACCGCAGCAGCCAGTCCTTTGAGATGCTCTGGAGCGCGTGCAAGGGTGGGCTGGTTTCTGGTGGGTGAGCGATGGCTACCCGGTGTAACCAAAGTTTATTGATGCGACAGAGCACCTGATGAGTAAAACGCATATGACCCGAGTGGAGGGAGAGAATACAAGGCTGGGGCATTACCTAGTCAGACTGAAGCGCAAGACTCTTTGCTATTCCAAATCTGAAGAGATGCTGACGCAATCGGTTAGGCTCCTGAGGCATTATTTGGATTACCGGACAGTGCCAACTCCAAGGTCAGTCATCTCTTAAGTGTGCATCGCCTGTTTTTCGTTAGTTAGGGAGTTCAATCCTGAAAGCTCTAATAGGGAAGCTCTCAATGCGGCCGTCCTCGATCTACCCTGCGAGCGGACGAACAGCACTCGCAGCCCGGCTGAAAAGGTTGAATATCGTTAAGTCTGGCCGAGAGTCCGGCAGCAATGCGCTAGTCTCGTGAAATTGCGTTGGAGATGGCAATGGCATCGAACGGTTCTTCTGCAGGAATGTCTTCTCGCTTGGCAGTGACGGCGATTAATGGGCTGCTAGCGGTCAAGCCGCTGGCGGCGGTTGCAAAACGCCAGGCACGGCAAAAGATCGTCAAGCGAGCGGAAGCCAATGGCATTCCCTGGCGCGAGAACGTACGCCAACTCCAGCAGCAAAACTTGCAGGCAGATTACGACGCGATCGCCAACCCCAACCTCGAGTATCCGGAGTACTACTGCCGTCCGTTTCATGCCTATGCTGAGGGGAACTTGAACTGGCAAGCTGCTTGGGAAGCAGAATCGGCAGCAATGGCCGTTCATGCCATCCTCTGCGAAGAAACGGGCGATCGCGGCGACTTCAAGTTGCGCCGCGGCTACACGAAGGCGTTTCGCGATCGCGTTGAAATCGCACCGCAGCGCATCGTAGATTTGGGCTGTAGCGTCGGGTTGAGCACGTTTGAGCTAGAAGAAATCTATCCCGAAGCCGAAATCACGGGGGTCGATCTGTCACCGTACTTTCTGTCCGTGGCCCACCGGCGCGGGCAAGAGCGTCGGTCGAGCATTCAATGGCGACATTCAGCAGCAGAAACAACGGGGCTGCCGGCTGGCAAGTGGGATTTAGTATCGATTTGCTTGGTCTTTCACGAATTGCCCCAGCAAGCCGCCCTAGCCGTCCTCAAAGAGGCACGACGGTTGTTAAAACCGGGTGGATATCTAACTTTCATGGATATGAACCCACAGTCGGAGGCATATAAAACCATGCCGCCCTACGTGTTGACACTGCTTAAAAGCACCGAACCGTACCTGGACGAGTATTTCTCGTTGGATTTAGAAGGCGCGATCGCGTCGGCCGGCTTCACTCCACCGACAGTAAGGTTCAACAGTCCCCGCCATCGCACGTTAATTGCACGGGCTCTTTGATTGACATTGCACAAGGGTGTTGAGAATGCAGTGGGTTAATTGGGTCTTTCGAGCAACCGGCTAACCTGCCAATTTTAATCACTATACAGAATATAAGGGGAGATTAGTTGCCGAGCCAACTTCTCTTACTATCTGCGATCGAGAAGAAACCAAGTCGTATCAAGTAG